>JAXDQB010000103.1:0-7087 GCA_034668065.1 Paraburkholderia sp. | reverse complement strand
GACGGCTTCACCCGCCCGACAGCGCTTGAACGACGTAGATCCTGCTCTCGTGGTCGACCGGGTCGGACAGGCGCCGCCGGTCGCGCACCGGCTGGCCGTCGACGAACACGGTAAGATGCCGGCGCAGGGCGCCCTGATCGTCGAGAATATACCCTCGCAACCGGGGCTCGTTGGCGAACACGGCGCTCAGCGCCTCGCCGACAGATGTTGCCGTCACTTCGCGCTCCGGAACCGCGATATGCCGCTGGATCGAAGCGGCGAAAAAGACGTGCGCCATGGCGAATGCGATGAGGGCAATGGTCTTCAGTGTAGCCGAGCGCGCGATTGCCGGGACGCTGCGGTTGTCATTGTGGCGCGGCAGCCGTAATTTGCGAGTTCGGAAACCGACAAAATGTTGACTTCACCGTCGAGCCGGCGATTGGCTTTGAGAGCGTCGAGCGTGATTCACGGCACCGCGGATTGACGATGGTGCCCTGCGTAGTCAGACGAAGTTCGTGCGCGGCGCGGCGCTCGTGGAGGCGCTAGGCGCGCGGTGCGGCGTTTCGAGTCCGGCCCTCCATCGCGCGCGGATATAGGGTCGATCGCGGCCGGAGAGGTGGAGTGCGACGTGGGTGATCCAGCGCTGGGTGGGCACGCGGACGTCATGCAGCGCGACGGCCAGCATCAGCAGGCTGACCGCGACGGGCACAGTCGAGAGTTTGCCTGGCCTCACGTCCCAGGCCCACCAGACGAAGAGCACAGCGGCCAGCGCGCCGACGATGCAGCCGGCGAGGGCTTCCGAGGGCGAGTGCGCTTCGAGCACGATGCGCGACAGCCCGACCGCGACGCCCGCGGCCAGGCCGAGCACGACGCCGAGCACGCGCACGCTCGCGCGCGTCGGCAACAGCGTAAGAAAGAGCCCGACAGGATAGACGGCTGTCGACAACATCGCGTGGCCGCTGACGCCGGTAAAGTCCCATTCGCGCACGCCGACACCCCACCCGAGAAAAGCGATTTTCGTCAGCGCGACGATGCCGGAGGCGGCGGCGATGATGGCAAGCCAGCGCGCCGCAAGGCGCCAGCTATAGCCCAGCACGAGCCACAACGCGATGGTGAGTGCGAGGGGCAGCGTGAGACCCGCGCCGCCTAGGCGCGTGATCGAATACCAGAGATGGAGCGGCAGGTCATGCATATGGGCGCGCCGAGCGCGTGCGCGTTCGGCTTGATGATACTTACACAACGCGCGAGCGGACTGATCCGCCGACATACAAAACGTGCGCGAACGCACAGTATAGCGAGAGGCAAGCGAGAGGCGGTCTCGTGAGCCGCAAAGATCCGAGAAGCGGTAGAATTGTGCGCTGCATCATGATGCTCTGTGCCGTCAGTTTCTCTTTTAACGAGCCTTGTTCGATGACAAAAAGTCTGACGAAAATCTGGCTTCACGGCTTCAAGCGACTAATGACGAGCCTGCCCAAGGCGCAGGCTGAGTATCTACGCGACGTTACCAAAAAACCGCGCCGCACGAAGAGCGACCCCGCCAAGTCCGCCAAGTCCGCGAAGCGGCGGGAGCGGGGCGCTGCGCCGGACTCCCGCGTGCGTCCGCGTGCGGCCGCTTGGGCGAAAGGCCAATGGACGAGGTCGTATCACTCCGCGCCGCCCATGCCGGGCCGTCTCGTCAATCATCTGTCTTATGGTCTATACGTTCCCCCGGAGAGGCCAACGCCTCCGATGCCGCTCGTCGTGATGCTGCATGGGTGCAAGCAGACGATCGACGAGTTCGCGGCCGGCACTCGGATGAATCTGCTTGCGGACGCCTGCGGATTTGCGGTCGTCTACCCGGAGCAGTCGAAGCACGTGCACGCGCACCGATGTTGGCACTGGTACGACGACCGTGATTCGGCGGGCCGCGGGGAAGCGCGCTCGGTCGTCTCGCTTGTCGATGCGCTTGTCGACGAGCACGGATTCGACGCGCAGCGCGTCTATGTCGCAGGTGTTTCGGCCGGTGCCGGGCTCGCGTCGCTGCTCGCCATGCACTTTCCCGGGCGGTTTGCGGCCGTCGGACTCCATTCGGCGCCGGCATTTGGCGAAGCGCACTCGGGGGTGACAGCGATGGACGTCATGCGACGCGGCGCGTGGCACGATCCGATCGCGCTCGTCGATGCGGCCGTCGGCGCCGGATCCCACCCGGGCATGCCAGCCTTCATTCTTCACGGGGACGCGGACCATGTGGTGGCACCGCAAAACGCGGAGCAACTCGCGCTCGAGTTTCTGCGCGTGAATGGGCTCGTCGACGCGAGCGGCGGCTTGCAGTCCGGCACGGTGAAGGAAATGCAGCAGGCCGGGGCATCGATCCGCGATTATTCCGCGGACGGGCGCCGCGTAGTTCGCGTGTGCCGTGTGGCCGGCCTTGGCCACGACTGGGCCGGCGGTGACGCCGCCATTCCTTTTCACTCGGACAAGGGGCCGGACGCAAGCGCGCTCATGTGGGAGTTCTTTCGTTACCAGCGCAGGCGCGAGGGCCATATGGCGGCCTCGCGTGCCGCGGCGACCGGAAGTTAGTGCAGAATCCCCTCAAAGTCGCCAAAAAACTGGTCAAGTACGGCACCCGCTATCGGAGTAGTTCGACACGATCGGGCCGGTTGTCGAACTCAAAGAACAGACTTGATCCGCATACGCCGCAGAAATGGCGAATGCCGTGGTCGGAAGAACGGTATTGCTGCGTGGCGCCGCTCGTCTCAAATGCGCCACGATCCACTTGCGCCGCCGCGAACACGGGCGCCCCCGTGAAGCGACGGCATTGCGCACAGTGGCAGTAGCTGATACGCAACGGCGCTGCGCATACGCGATAGCGCACCGCGCCGCACAAACACTGGCCGGTCATCGCCATGCCGGACTCAACGCGGTGTGACTTGCGGGCTTGCGGGCGCAGCAGCTTGCTTGCGGAATGGGAAACCGAACATGTTGATCAACAGACCCGCGATCACGAGGACGACCGCGATCAGCTTCCGGGCTGTCAGGTCTTCATGAAAGATCACCATTGAACTCAGCATGCCGAAAATCGGAACAAGTAAGGTCAACGGCGCGACGAGGGAGGTCTTGTGTTTGCGCAGCAGGTAATTCCAGATCGAATAGCCGAACAGGGTGGTCGGATAGACGAGGTAGAGCACGGCGCCCACGCCGCTCCAGCCGATATGCCGCAGATCCGCCGCGACGTGCGCCGGGCCGTTGGTCCACAGCGAAATCGCGAGCAGCGGCAGCGGCGGGATCACGCTCGACCAGACCATGAAACCGAGCATGTCTTTAGCACCCGATTTCTTGACGATGATGTTCGCCACGCCCCACGACGCCGCAGCGGCTACCACCATCAGCACAGCGAGGAGGTTGTTCGAGCCGCTGATTCCGGCAATCGTCACGATGCCGGCGAACGCGACCACCATGCCGGCGAGCTGACGGACCTTGACCTGGTCTTTCAGGACGATTGCGCCGAAGCAGATCGTGAAGAACACTTGCAATTGCAACACCACCGAAGCGAGACCGGCCGACAGGCCTTCACGAATGCCCAGAAACAACAGGCTGAACTGCAAGGCGCCGAGCACCAGCCCATACCAGAAGACATATTTAAACGGGACGTTCGGGCGTTTGAAAAAGAATACCCATGGCAATGCGCAGAATATGAAGCGCAATGCGGCCAACAGAAGGGGATCGAAAGTCCCGAGGCCGATTTTGATAACGGAGAAATTGATACCCCACAGCGCGGTAACCAACACCGCCAATGACAGATCACCCAATCCCATGCACATGCTCCTTTTTAATCGCTATCCGGCCAATCGTGACTCGGAACAGCGGGGCATCAGGGCAACGACTTTTTACACTTGCTCGGCGAGCAAGCCGCATTTGAGTACTAATCAGCGAAGCGATATTCCCAGAGACTGGAGCGCCGTGTAAAATGGATAAATATAAGGTTTCATTACAAAAAATCATGCAAAAACCGCCACGTTCATTTCCTTCTTTTGCATCACTGAGAGCGTTCGAAGCGGTCGCGCGGCTGGGTCAGGTTACGCGCGCCGCCGAGGAACTGAAACTGACGCAAAGCGCCATTAGCCATCGCCTGAAAGACCTGGAGCTTTATCTCGGCATCTCGCTGTTCAACAGTAATCGGACCGGCGTCGCATTGACCGATGCAGGGCGCATCATCAGCGTTAATCTGAGCGGAATTTTCAACCGGCTCGACATGGTTTTGCGCAATGCGGCGCCGAGCCTGCCGCAGCACAAACTGACGGTGAGCGTCCACCCTGCGTTCGGCGCGCTGTGGCTCGCGCCGCGCCTTGAAAATTTATTCAGCACGCATCCCGGGTTGCTGCTCGATCTGCGTTCCACGCAAAATTTGGCCAGTTTCGGCGGGAATGACGGCGTGGATGTGGCGATTCGATATGGCCCGGGCGGCTGGGCCGGCCTGCATTCGACCAAGTTGCTGGAAGACCGGTTGATCCTCGCCTGCAGCCCTCAGTTCAACGGCGGTGAAATCCCGCGCTCGCCCGAGCAACTTGCTGGCATGCGGCTAATTCGAGATAGTCACGACTCGCCGCTGGAGTGGTTCGAATCGTTTGGGGAGCCAATGCCGGCGATCCACGAAATCGTCGTCGACGATCCTGCGTTGATCGCGAGCGCCGTCGTCAATCGGGCGGGCGTGGCGCTGATTCGGGAGACGCTGCTCGCCGACGCGCTGCGCAACGGCACCGTCGTCCCGTTGTTCGACAAGGCCATGCCGACACGCTATGGCTATCACTTAGTTTGTCCGCTGGCCCGGTCGTTCGAGCCAAAAATAGCCACGTTCCGCTCCTGGCTGTGCGACATGGCAAACCGCACAGTAATCGTGCCGGAACGGCGCGCAGTCTCCCCTGTTACCCATTCGGTGACGAACGGGTGATCAAGAGAGGGACCACGAAGGCTCGTGTCAGGTTTGACAGTGGGTTTTAACTAGGGCGTGGTTGCCCGATTCTGCTCTTGCGTGCCGAAACACCCGCGGTAGGTCGCATAAAACGAGCAGTAAAGCATCGTAGTCAACGTGATCGTTGCCGGAAACAGCACGGCGAACGCGTAGGCGTTTGCGTCGAGCGCATTCATCAGCAGAGACAGCCCAACCGATATTACGATCGCCGTCGCGAACCATAGCGCGGCGTAAATGATGAACGCGCCACGGTTGCGCCAACAACTGACGATGCTGAAGAACATCGCCTTGACGGGTGATACGTCGTGCCACGCGGCAAGCACGGGCGCAAACCAGAACAGCATCGACACGGGCACATAGCAGGCAAGGGCAATGAGTGCGGCCAATGGCACGGCGCTGTTCGACAGGGTTTGGGGCGTTACGCCCGAGACGCCCAGCATCAGCCTGAAAAGCGTCCCGCCGTCGGCGAGCGCCGAACCCGCGAATACCAACGCGATTGCCGCCACATACAAGCCGCCGAGTTCGATCAGCCGCCGCGCGGCAAGTCCGCCGCACGAACGAAAACCGTCAACCAATATCGTCGGGAAAACAGGCTTGCCGGCCACCGTGTCGCGGCACGCGGCCATAAACCCGACCGCCACGCCGGGAATGAACGCGAGCGGCAGAACGCCGCCTATCAGCGGGACGAGCGAGACGATCCACATCGCAAAGAGATAGGTGAAGAAAAGCGTCAGGAACGCCAGCGGGTTTCGGCGAAACAGCCAAATGCCTTGCCGGTACCAGACGTAGCCGGTCTTTGCCGGGACTTCTGTCAGTTGCATAGTGGGGAAGCGCTCTGAGTCGCAGCGTGGTTCACGCGATCGCGCAGGATGCGCTCGAAATGGGTGGGGTCATGCGGCTGCAACATCGCAGCCGAACGCGGCAAATGAAAATCGTAAAGACGAGAGACCCAGAATCGGTATGCGCCCGCGCGCAGCATGTTGCTCCAATGGCGATTTTCCTCCGGCGTGAAAGGACGGACCGCCTGATACGCCCGCAGCAGCGCCGCAAGCCGCGTGTTATCGAACCGGCCTGTCGCTAGATCGACGCACCAGTCGTTGACCGTGACGGCGACGTCGAAAAGCCATTTGTCGCAGCCGGCGAAGTAGAAATCGAAGAAGCCGCCGAGCCGCACTTGATGCCCGGTATTGGGCGCGGCGGGCGCGAACAGCACGTTGTCGCGGAAGAGGTCGCAATGGCAAGGGCCACCCGGCATCGCCGCGTAATCGGCCGATTCGAAAAACGCCGTTTGATGGTCGAGCTCGGTAATGAGCAATTGGCGCTGCGCCTCGGTGGCGAACGGCGCGATTGCCGGCACGGTTTCCTTCCACCATGCGAGGCTGCGCAGATTCGGCTGAGACGGCTTGAAGTCTCGCCCTCCCAGATGCATGCGCGCGAGCATATGGCCCACCTCTGCACAATGCTCCGCGCCGGGCGCGAGTTCGGCCGTGCCTTCAAGCTTCGTCACGATTGCCGCCGGCTTGCCGTGCAGCATGCCGAAGAGCGCATGGTCGTCGCGCGGCACGGGATCAGGCACCGGCACGCTGTGCGACGCCAGATGACGCATCAGGTCGAGGTAAAAGGGGAGCTGCTGCGCCGTCAGCTTTTCGAAGATCGTCAGGACGTAGTCGCCACGTGTCGTCGTGAGGAAATAGTTGCTGTTCTCGATGCCGGAGGTGATGCCGCGAAAATCGACGATTTCGCCGATGTCATAGTGGCGCATCCACTGCGCGAGGTCGGGTCCGTTGACGACGGTAAATACGGCCATGCGAAAGGTTTTGAAGTCGGGTGATGAATGGGCGCCGGGGTAGGCTGCGGCGTGGTGCAAAAAGTTTTAGCCGCCGTGCCGCTCGACGCGATAAAGAGATTCGGGCGCCGTTGCCGGGCGCAACAAGGGGCTCCAAGCGGAACTCCAAGCCGGCCGCCTGCGGCCCGATGGCGGTCTCGGTCAATAATGCAGGTTGATCGAAGGCAGGCGCGTGCTCGGTTGGATGTTCTCGTGCACCTTCGGCGACGTGTCCGGCGACGCGCTCATTTCATAGTGCGTGCCAAACTTCGAGCGAACATCGATTTCCACCGGCTTCCCCTTATCGCGATACTCGGTGATTTCCGTGCCGCTAG
>JAXDQB010000102.1:0-6539 GCA_034668065.1 Paraburkholderia sp. | reverse complement strand
CTCGAGCTTGGCGGGAAATCGGCATCGGTAGTGCTCGACGATGCCGATTTCCCCACCGCCGTCAAAAGCACGGTGGCCTCTTGCTACTTGAACTCGGGGCAGACCTGTTCCGCACATACGCGCATGCTCGTGCCGGAGTCCCGTTACGATGAAGCGTGCGCGCTCGCGAAGGCCGCGGCTCAGAGTTACGCTCCGGGCGATCCACGGGATGAAGGCACGCGGCTTGGCCCGCTCGCCTCGTCCGCTCAGCTCGCGCGCGTGCGTGCTTACATCGAGCGCGGCATGGCCGAAGGCGCGGAGCTTGTCAGCGGCGGGCCGGATAAGCCGGACGGTATCTCGAAGGGTTTTTTCGTGAAGCCCACCGTATTCGGCCACGTTCATCCGAAGGCGACAATCGCGCAAGAGGAGATATTCGGGCCGGTTCTCTCGATTCTGACCTACGAGGACGAGGATGAGGCCGTGCGCATCGCCAATGACTCGCCGTACGGGCTCGCGGGGGCGGTATGGGCGGGCGATGACGAGCGCGCTGTGCGTGTGGCGGGGCGCATCCGCACAGGGCAGATCGACATCAACGGCGGAACCTGGAACATGGAAGCGCCGTTCGGCGGCTTCAAACAGTCGGGTTACGGACGCGAAAACGGCAAGTATGGCCTCGAGGAGTATCTCGAGTGCAAATCGATGCAATTCAAGGTCGTGAAACCCGGCGGCAGATGAGGGTTCGGTTTGACGTCATGCCGGCGCGCCGATACCGCTTGCGCGCGTCGACATTGTCCCCGGCGGATGAATTGCCGAGTGCGGGTAGCGTGGTGCGTCGATAGGACGCAATCGCATCGAGCGGAGGCTCGTCCAGCGTTTCCGGTGAGAGACTACAGCTTGTCGTATTTGAAGCGCATTGCGGTGCCCTCGCGTTCGATACGTGACCAGACGGCCAGTTTCTCAACCTCGGACATGAAGACCCAATTCGATACTTCGGTCGCAGTGCGTCCACATCCTTTGCAGATTTCGTCGAAAAGCGTGGAGCACACGCCAATGCAAGGGGTGTCGGGGCGGTCGTGGAGGTTGGAGGCCATGAGGTTACCTTGGGTCTTGCCGAACGAGCGGCTATGGTAGCCGATTCGGATGTCCTTCCCCGCATTGCCCCCGCATTACCCCTGGTTGCCCCCTGATCGGCCTTGATTGAATACATCGTCCGCCGGATATTGTGCGAGACCCCGGCACCTCGCCGGTGCGACGAGGGCTCGCGCTGTGGCGCGGGCTCGCTTCGACCTGCGCTGCTCGTTGGGCGACGCGGACTAGCCGAAAGCCTAAAGCGCTATTTTTTCGGGTGGACACCAACGCATAACCGGCTAAAATTGCGCCCGATTTGTTGGCAGATCGGGCGGGCTTGCACCGCTCGTCGCACCGTCTGCGCGGCAGCCGGGCGCATTGGCTGGCATTTTTTTGTTGCGGACCACAATTGGTGGTAGCTTTCGGATTTTTTAGCCGGGTTTTTATGCGGGCCGCGCGCGTCGCGCTGCGGTGTCAAGCGGGGCAGAAGGCCGGCGCCGGCCGGCGGATCGGAGAAACGAATGAAAAAGCACGTAATGGGCCGCCTGGTAGCGCTCGCGCACAGTTCGGCGACGTGGACAACGGCCATGGCGAAGGACACGCAGCTCAACGTTTATAACTGGTCCGATTACATCGCCAAGGACACCATTCCCAACTTCGAGAAGCAGACGGGAGTCAAGGTCAGATACGACAACTACGACAGCGACGACACCTTGCAAGCCAAGCTGCTCACGGGCAGCTCAGGCTATGACATCGTCGTGCCGACGAGCAACTATGCCGGCAAGCAGATCGCGGCGGGCATCTTCGCGCCGCTCGATAAATCGAAACTGCCCAACCTCAAGTACCTCGATCCGCAACTGATGGCGCTCGTCGCCGGCGCCGATCCGGGCAACAAGTATGCTGTGCCCTGGGCCTATGGGACGACGGGCCTGGGCTACAACGTCACGAAGGCCAAGCAGATCCTCGGCCCGAACGTCCCACTGGACAACTGGGACATTCTCTTCAAGCCCGAAAACATTTCGAAGCTGAAAACCTGCGGCGTCTCCGTCCTCGACGCGCCGGACCAAGTCTTCTCCGCAGCACTTCATTACATCGGCAAGGATCCGAACAGCACTAATCCAGCCGACTATCAAGCCGCCGCCGCGATGCTGAAAAAAATCCGCCCGTACATCACGCAGTTCAATTCCTCGGGATATATCAATGATATGGCCGGCGGAGACATCTGCTTCGCCTACGGCTGGTCCGGGGACGTGGTGATCGCCAAGCACCGGGCGAAAGAAGCGAAGAAGAACTACAAGATCGAATACTACATCCCGAGGGGCGGCGCTCCGATTTGGTTCGACGTCATGGCGATTCCGAAAGACGCGAAGGATAAAGAGGCCGCGCACGAGTGGATCAATTACATCGAAACGCCGCAAGTGAACGCGGCGATTACCGATGCCGTGTACTATCCGACCGCAAACGCCGAGGCCAAGAAATTTGTGAAGCCGGACATCGCAAATGATCCCGCCATCTATCCGCCTAAGGAAATCCTGGCGACGCTGTTCTTGCTGAAACCGCTGCCGCCGGAGATTCAGCGGTTGGAAACGCGGCTTTGGACGGAATTCAAGTCCGGTCGGTAACGAGTGCGGCAAGGTAAGACACACTGGGCGGACGCCGACGCCGCATAGAAGTCGGCACACAGTCATGAGGCCCCCGGAGCGAAGCCGGGGGCTTTGTACATCAAACGAGTGGAGTGAAGCAGTAGATCATGAGCGATCAGTCGAGCCCGCAGGCCGAAAGCGCCGCCCGTCCCATGTCGGCAGGTATGAGATCGGCCGAAAATTTCGTCCAGATCGTGGACGTTGTGAAAAAGTTCGGCGAAACGGTGGCCGTACGCAACGTAAATTTGTCGGTGGCAAAGGGTGAGCTCTTCGCGCTGCTCGGCAGTTCCGGCTGCGGCAAATCGACCTTGCTGCGCATGCTGGCTGGGCTCGAAACGGTAACCTCGGGCAGGATTTTGATCGATGGCGAGGATCTCTCGCTCATGCCGCCGTACCGGCGCCCCGTCAACATGATGTTCCAGTCATATGCGCTCTTTCCGCATATGACGGTTGAGTCGAACGTCGCATTCGGGCTCAAGCAGGAAGGGGTGCCGAAGGCCGAACTCAAGGAGCGCGTGCAGGCTGCGCTCGATCTCGTGCAGATGGCGCGCTTCGCGAAACGCAAGCCGCATCAGCTTTCCGGCGGACAGCAGCAGCGCGTTGCACTTGCACGCTCGCTCGTCAAGCGGCCGAAGCTGCTGCTGCTGGACGAGCCGATGTCGGCGCTCGACAAGCAGATTCGCCAGCGCACGCAGATTGAGCTCGTCAACATTCTCGATCGTGTCGGCGTGACCTGCATCATGGTCACGCACGACCAGGAAGAGGCGATGACGATGGCAAACCGCCTTGCCGTCATGAGCGAGGGGCAGATCGTTCAACTCGGCACGCCACATCAAGTCTATGAGCACCCGAATACGCGGTTCTCGGCCGAATTCATCGGCTCGACGAACCTGTTCGAAGGTCATGTCGTCGAAGACGAGCCCGATCACGTCTTCATCGAGACATCGGATCTGACATGCCGCCTCTACGTTAATCACGGTATTTCGGGCACGCTCGGCATGCCGGTCACGATTTCCGTGCGGCCCGAGCGCATCGCGCTCACGCGCAAGCCACCCGAAGGCGCTCATAACTGGGGGCGCGGCACTGTCTCGAACATTGCCTATCTCGGCGGCTACTCGGTCTATCACGTCACACTCGACTCGGGCAAGACGGTGACGGCGAACGTGTCGAGCCTCGCGCTCTCCGAGATCGAATCGCCGACTTGGGGCGATGAGATCTATGTGCGCTGGAGCGCAGCGTCAGGCGTGGTGCTGACGGCATGAAACTGCTCCTGACCTCGCTCGCCGCATGGCCTGCGCGGCGCCTCAAGCTGACGGGCAGCACAGCCGTCGTTGCAGGCCCGTTCATCTGGCTGCTGCTGTTTTTCTTCGTGCCGTTCCTGCTGGTCGTGAAGATCAGCTTCGCCGAACTGCAGCTCGGCATCCCGCCCTATACGGAGCTTCTGAGCTTCAAGGACGGCATCGTTCAAATCTCGCTGAACATCCAGCACTACGCGTTCCTGCTCAGCGACAGTCTTTATTTCGCGACTTACGTCAACTCGGTGGTCGTCGCGGCCGTCACGACGCTGCTGTGCCTGTTGCTCGGCTATCCGATGGCGTACTACATCGCGCGATCGAGTCCGGGTTCGCGCAACGTCCTCATGATGGCCGTGATGTTGCCGTTCTGGACGTCGATGCTGATACGCGTCTATGCGTGGATCGGAATTCTCAAGAACAACGGCCTGCTTAACAACTTTCTGATGGCGATTGGGCTTATCCATACGCCGATCGAACTCTACCGAACCAATACGGCCGTCTATATCGGCATGGTCTACACCTACTTGCCATTCCTCGTGATGCCGCTCTACGCGCATCTCGTCAAAATGGATTTGACGCTGCTCGAAGCCGCTCATGATTTGGGCGCGAAGCCGTGGAAGGCTTTTTTGCAGATCACGCTGCCGCTTTCGAAGAACGGCATCATCGCAGGCTGTCTGCTCGTGTTCATCCCTGCGGTTGGCGAGTACGTCATCCCTGAACTGCTCGGGGGAGCGAACACGCTGATGATAGGGCGGGTCATGTGGAACGAGTTCTTCAACAATGCCGACTGGCCGATGGCCTCCGCCGTGACCTGTGCGATGGTGTTGCTGCTGCTCGTGCCAATGGCGCTCTTTCAGCACTACCAGGCCAAACAACTCGAAACACGCCGATGATCAAACCGAACCGTACGTTGCAGCTGGTCGCGCTCGGCATCGGCTTCGCGTTTCTCTACATTCCGATCCTGAGCCTCATCGTCTACTCGTTCAACGAGTCGCAACTCGTTACGGTCTGGACTCGCTTTTCCACACGCTGGTATGCGGCACTCGCGCAAGACGACGAGCTCATCACAGCGTTCTGGCTGTCTTTGCGCATTGCGCTTCTGACCGCGTTTGCCTCGGTCATCATCGGCACCTGGGCCGGCTTCGTACTCGCGCGTATGGGCCGGTTCCGCGGGTTCACGCTCTTTAGCGGGATGATCAATGCGCCGCTCGTCATCCCCGAGGTGATACAAGGCATTTCGCTGTTGTTGCTCTTTATCGAATTGGGCAAATGGCTCGGCTGGCCCGCAGAACGAGGGCTCTTCACGATGTGGATCGGACACGTCATGCTTTGCATGTCGTATGTGGCGATCATCGTTCAGTCGCGCGTGCGGGATCTGAATCCGTCGCTGGAAGAGGCGGCCCTCGATCTCGGCGCGACGCCGTTCAAAACCTTTTTCGCCATTACCTTGCCGCTAATCTCGCAAGCGCTGCTGGCGGGTTGGTTGCTGTCGTTTACGCTGTCGATCGACGATGTCGTGCTTTCCGCCTTCCTGTCCGGGCCGGGTTCGACGACGCTCCCGCTTGTGGTGTTTTCGCGCGTGAGGCTCGGGTTGAATCCCGAGATGAATGCATTGGCAACGTTGTTTATCGGGGTTGTGACGGTCGGTGTTGTCGTCATCAACTATTTCATGCTCAGAGCGGAGCGCAAGCGATTGCAGGTACCGGCGTGAGGGGCGTGTTTGCCGGAGCAGGCTACTACGCTGGCTGCGATGCCAGCAGCCATGTGGATTGGGGGTCCGGGTGCGCCGCGTCGCCACGTGCGGAGCGGGAGGCGACGTAGGTAGCCAATCCTGAGAGTCCCGCTCCGGCCAAGTACGCGGCGGAGGCTGCCGTGCCGTACCAGGCAGCGCCTTCGTCGTCTTTTCTGATCGCCCGATATGCGGACATCCCTGAAAGACTGCTGCCGGTAAGGTTCGTCACGTAGCTTAGCCCTTGCAGCACTTTGGCGGCCCGGTTGCGCGTAGTGTCGCGATAAACGCCCCATAAGCTGGCGGTTGCACCAAGCCCCCCAAATACGGCAGACTGCATGCCCCGTGACGGGTGTCCGTCAGGAAACCACGCAGCGTGATTCGCGTACCCTGCGGCTACTGCGTTCAGACCGTTAGTCATGCTTGTCAATCTGCTGGGCACAGGCTGCTGGTAATTGTCCCATTCCGACAAGCCAACATTGCCGAACCACAGGGCCGCGCTTAGCCAGTTTGCGCCCGTCCTGAGGACTTCGGGAAAACGTGTAATGTTGGCGGCCCCTCCAACAAATGCAGCTGCAGCATCTATAATCGCCGGCACGTATGGCCTTATCGCGGAATCGTTGCTGGTCGTGCGATGGAGGTTATCGAGGCCGGTACCATTAAAATTCGGTGTTTGTGCAGGAAAAGCTTCTTCAGATGTAAATTGGTCTGCCGTGGGGGGAGTTGCTATCGGCTCGGATACTGACGCCGATCTTCGTAGAAGAAGTCCCGAATTTGACGCGCTGCCGACCCCAGCGTAGCTGTTCCTTCGACGTAGCGTGGTTA
>JAXDQB010000101.1:0-4967 GCA_034668065.1 Paraburkholderia sp. | reverse complement strand
GCTCGCTACGTTGAGGGTCCGGGCATTGGCCCACACAATCTGATTGAGCGTAACGTCGGAAAGTCCAGTCTCCAGTGCAAACGCACTGAACACGCGAGCGTTTCCCACGTTGGCGCTATTCTTGATCGGTTGCACATAACTGGCATAGAACTCGGCGCCTCGCCACAGCGGAACGAACGCTTCGATATTCGCGGCGAGCGAGTAGTCGAACTTCCCATACTCCGTTCCGACGAGATAGCTCGTTTTCGGCGCGATCTCGACGCGAACACGCGAGTGCGGGCCTGGCTTGTCCGATACCCATACCACGTCCGAATCGTTGAATGTCGGGCGGGTCGACATCAGTAGCGTGTCACCGGCGTCGCGATCGTCGTGTCCACCTGCGATGAACGCCGCGAAGCTTTCGCGGTCCACCGAAACCTGTCCAAGCGCAGTACCGGCCTTTTCGATCGCGGCCACGACCCTCAGTACGTCGCACGGCGCGAGTCTCGCGGCCACGCCGAACACGATGCCAAGCGCATCCGCTTCGTTCTGGCCATAGCGATGGTTCTCGTATTCGACGATCAGATAACGGCGGTAACGCCCCACCTTGACTCGCTCGAGCCCGAGGCGAACCAAGACGTTTTGAATCGTCGCCAAACGTTCTGTGTCGTGACCGGTTTCCGTAGGCGAGCACTGTTGCCTTACCCTGGCGTCTTTCACCGCAGGCGCGGCTTGGCGCTCCTCAATGGTTCCGGAAGCTGTTTGCGCCTCTCCTTGCAGTACGTTGAAGGGCCTCGACCGTTGTTCGATACGTGGCTCAGAAATCGGCGGTGCCGTATCGAAGAATCCGGGGTTACGCACGGACACGTCCAACGCCCGATCGTCGTAGCGCCGGCCAAGCGGGATTTGCAGGCTCAACGAAGCGGCAGTCCTGTCGACTGAGAGGCCACCCTGCCTGGCGTTCAGCGCGCGTTGAACGGTGCCGACGATCCGCGCATCCCCAAGCCACGTGATTTGCGGCGAACGGTAACGCAAACCGGCATAAGCGACGCTCGAATCATGTTCTGTCAGCACGGACAATCCGCTTGCGCCAAGCATGAGTTCGACGCCGCCGAACGCACCGTTCAAGCGCTGCCCTCCCCATCCTGCACCAAATGTGAAGAGAGCCGGCCCAAACGACTTCGTTGCGGCCACGTACTTCGACCGGAAGAATTTTGTTTGGCCGCCAAAATCGGTTGCACCGATTGCGATGTCCGGCTGAGCATCGAAAACCGTTGGCAGCCCCAGCTTCGCACTGCCGAACAGGTGCCGAAGCACGAAGCTTTCCTGCCCGGGCATCGCACTCGGTTGGGGCTTCGCGTAATTGACGAGTCCACCGGAGAACTCCACATGAGGCAGTAAGCCGAACGCCGCGAAATAGCTTTGCGCGTTCGAAGATTGCGTTGCGAACCGCGGATCCTCGTAGTTGTTGAACTGGAACTCGGCTTCGCCCGTTGGGAGAAGCGTTCCATAGGGAATGACAAGGCCGCCCGACTGCCCGAGAAACGACATCGCCGGCTCCGAAGGCAATGCGAGCTTCGCATGCGTCGCCGCTAAAGCAAGCAACACTCGCCCTAGTCTTGCGTGCCTTGAACGGGTCTTTTTATGCATCTGTCGTCGTGTTGGCGTCGTATGCCGCGTTGTCTGCGCCACGCGGCATGCAACCCTTCGGACACGATGGGGTCCAGGGCGGTATCGCGGGCTCATGTGTTTCTCACGATTAGGAGTCCTATCTGATTTCTTTAGCGTGCGAAATCGTCGAGTATTAACGCCATCGATTCATTCAGTGGTCTTGAACATTTTGTTGCGCTTCACGACAATCCCGTGAGCTACGCAGCTCGGCCTCTAGGCTGCAAGAGGATTGCTGCCTCGATCGGTCTGCCGGCATAAACGAGAAAGCCCTGTCTCCACGGACATGTCGTCCAACACGCCGCGAGCAGTCTTTCGATAGTCCGCCGGCGATATCGAAAAATGCTTGTGAAAGAGCTTGCGCAGATGATCGCCATTGAAGAGGCCACAGCGCCGCGCGATCTTGTCGAGCGGCAGATCGCCCTCTACCAGTAACCGTCGAGCAAGGTTCAAGCGCACGCTCATCAGGTACTCGCTTGGCGTCTGCCCGATCTCGCGCTTGAACCGGCGCAGGAAGTTGCGTTCGCTCATCGAAACGAGGCGGGCCAAATCAGCAACGGAAACCGGCTGCGCGCTGTTCTCGTTTATCCAGCGAATTGACCACGCAATGCGCTCGCTCAATATGCGCTTTTCAGCATTGCTTCGTTCGGTTGTATCGACAAAGTTCATACGCAGATGCGAGTTCACCCGCCTTTCCAGTTCCAATGCCGCCGACGCGCCAAGGTCACTGCGAACGATCGAGAGCACCGCATCCACCGCCAGTTCGTACTGGACTGTGCCCCAGCCCCAGATCTCGCCCGTAGCACGAGCAGACGGCGTCGTCGCGCTCCATCCAGCCGCGTCGGACGCGCAGGCGTCATGGCTGGCACTCAAGTTGTCCGTGGCACGGCCGCTCATTGCCAAAATCGCCTCGGCGCCCGGAGCAAGGCCCATCACACGAGCATGCAATGGCAGTTGGCGCAGCCAAGAAAGGAGCTCCGCATCGTGCGAAGCGGTGCGAGCCCCCCTCCCTCCGGCAACGAAAACCGTCTCGAACAGTCGAGGATCATGAGCGTTTGTCGACTTGGCAAGCAACTGCACGTACGGTCCGCTGGGCACGAGCGCCTGACGGCTTGAAAGCACGACGACACTGTATGCAGGCTCCTCTGGTCCGCCAGGTGCCAATTCATCGCTGATTCTGAACATCTCTGCGATGGAGCTGACTTCCGTTAGCGAGAAGTTCTCAAAGACGACGATCGCAACCTTTCGTGCCCCCCCCAGCACACGGTTCCTCGATAAGTCCTTGGGGCGCGCCGCGTTTTCATCACCCGGTTTTTTCAATTCCATTCTGCGTCCCTCAATTGGCTTATCTCTCGAGCTTCATATTCGATACGCGGCGAATTTTTCACTCGGCGCATCATATGCGGTGGATAGGATCTGATGACGAAATGTCCGCTCCATATGGAAAGTTGGCGGACGCGCTGCTAATAGCCGGCCGACGCTGCTAGCCCGCGCCGCTCACGGGTCAATGCCAGAATCTATGCCGCTCCGCTGCCCGCTGGGCTTTTCTAGGCGCGGCCTAGCCGGTCTTGCCGTCAAATTTCTCAGCCTATGCCATTGCCATGGCGCATCGCGACGAATCCGAGGGCTAGTCACGTTCGCTTCATCGCCACATTTCTTGATATACGAAAAATAATTTATCGATATAAATTTTTTTTACAGCGAACGTCCATTTCTTAATAGTCGAAATGCATACGTTCACAATGCCTTGCGTTTTACATTTATTCCGCCTTTAGCGATAAATTTCAATCTGTTTCTTGACGGTTTATTCGAGCGACTGCCAGGAGGAGCCCGCGTTCCCTCAGCGAAGTGACAACCGGGCACGATCCAGATCCACGCCCCGACGTGTGCGGCTTGTCACACGGTCCGCGCCGCTCTTCTACCGCTCCGCGCCGTTCTGGCGTACGCTTTACGGCGCCTCACGCAAGAAGTACCGTTCTTTCGCAACACCAAGCCGGGGAAGCTCGCCGGCCCTCGGCGGCGACGGCTCTTGCTTGCGCCCGATTCCGGGGTGTTCGCGATATCTCGATCCATTGCGGCCGCATGAAAGTCTTTGAGCGCTGAATGCGGCACATACCAACAAGAGCAAAAGGAGAGACCGATGAGAGACTTCTTTGTCAGAACTCGAAGTGGGGCCGGGCTGCTGAGCGCGGCCATAGCGATTACAGCGCTTGCTCCCCCTGCATGGGGAGCCCCTCCCGCCGAGGACCGTGCAGCTGTCAACAGTCTGCCTTCGCTCATTGTGAAAAGTAGCCTAAAGGCTACGACCTATGACGGCATCACCAACGATCTACTGACTGCCGGCCTTGGCAAAACTGGGCTCGCGGGCTCTGCGCCTTCTATTGCGAACCCGGCGGCCCCCACCGCCGCCGAGTTGCGACGGCTCGCGATCTGGGCGAACTATCGGGCGCTCGTCGACATGACGACGAACGGCGGTTACGGTCGCTTCTGGGGGCCCAACGTCGATTTGGACGGCAACGATACGCTTGGCGAGGGCAAGATCGCGGGCACCGAATACCTGGCCTATGCCGCCGACGGCAGCGGCAGGCAAAACGTCACCCTCCTCGTTCAGGTCCCGGCCAGCTTCGATCCGGCCAAGCCGTGCATCGTCACTGCCACCTCGTCGGGCTCGCGCGGCGTCTACGGTGCCATCTCGGCGGCAGGCGAATGGGGACTCAAGCGGGGCTGCGCGGTGGCCTACACCGACAAGGGCACTGGAAACGGAGCGCACGAGCTGATGACCGATCTCGTGACGCTGATTGATGGTCGCGTCGCCGACGCAACGGCCACCGGGCAGAACAGTCTGTTCACCGCGAATGTGCCTGCCGGCATGCTCGCCACTTACAACCAAATGTTTCCAAACCGTTATGCGTTCAAGCATGCGCACTCGCAGCAGAACCCTGAGCAGGATTGGGGCAAGGACACGCTCGAGGCCGTGCAATTTGCGTATTGGGTGTTGAATCAGCAGTTCGCGCCGCGCGTCGATTCGTCGAATCACGGCGTGCGTTATCGGCCGGGCAGCATCACGACGATCGCGGCGTCGGTAAGCAATGGCGGTGGCGCATCGCTCGAGGCTGCCGAGCAGGATACAAAAGGGTGGATCACGGCAGTCGTGGTGGGCGAGCCCCAAGTGAACGTGCGGATGCCCGGGAACGCGCAGGTGCTCGAGGGCGGCGCACGTATCGCTGCGGCCGGCAAGCCGCTCGCGGACTACATGACGCTCGCCAACCTGCTTCAGCCATGCGCCGCGCTGGCTCAGGCGGCCGCCGGCGCACCGTACC
>JAXDQB010000100.1:0-10170 GCA_034668065.1 Paraburkholderia sp. | reverse complement strand
ACGGGAAGGTCTGCTGTTGTTTATCCAGACGCACTATCGGCAGTACCTGCCGCGCGCGCGTGCAGACGTGGCCGCGCAAAGGGATAACATCGGCGGAGCGGGGCCGGACAGGACGCCGAAAAAAGCCCAGGAGCCCGCTTCGAGCACGGCTGCACATACTGAGGCAGATCCAGTGGCGGGGCGTCGCGACGAGCACCCGGGAGATCCCGAGCGCTCGGTGCCAGGTGCGGCGGGGGATGCAACCGATCAACGCTCGAATCACCCGAGGACTTCGGTTGAATAAACCAGATTGGCCCCATCGTGGGAGAACGGGTGGATTACCCATGGCAGCTCAGCGGGCTCGGCCTCGGACGAGGTGCGAACAAGTGCCACAGCCATTTTCGCTCTTCCGAGCATATGCTGTGTCCATCTCTCCCATGTCCTACCGATATGGATTTAGCCCGCCCTTGGCGGGTTTTTTTTAGACCGGCTCATGAAGCTGCAACTACCGCGCCACTTCGGATGGCTTTTGTCCGAACGTGCGGGCTAGCGCGCCACCGGAAAAACGGTTTATCCGTTTAAACACTTGGCATTGCGGTTAGCCCGGCCACAAGTCTCGCCAACGCGTCCACCTTCTCTTCATCGCTGATGCCGGTAAATGCGGCAGCGACGCGCTCGCGCTGCATGTCGGCCAGGTGCGCCGTCTCGGCTAACAGCGCAACCAGCGCGACGCTCTTGTACGTTTGATCATTGATGCCCGTAGCTGCATCAACGAGGCCTTCCCGCTGAGGCTCGGTGAGGTGTGCCATCCCCGCCCCCACTCCGGCCACCGCAACCGCCCTCTTTCCTTCATCGCCGATACTGGCGGCCGCGTCGACGAGCCGCCCGCGCTGAGGTTCGCTCAGATGTTCCATCCCGGCTCCCAGTCCGGCCAGCGCGTCCGCCTTGGCCCATTGATCATTGATGCCGGTGGACGCGTCGACAAGCCGCCCGCGCTGAGTCGAGCTCAGATGTGCCATCCCGGCTCCCAGCGCGGCCAGCGCGAGCGCCTTGGCCCGTTCGTTGCCGATACCGATAGCCGCGTCAAGGAGGCGCTCGCGCTCAGGCGCGCCCAGGTGTGCCAGCCCCACGCCCAGTCCGTCAAGAGCGACCGCCTTGTAGCCTTCATCGTTGATACCCGTAACCGCGTCAACGAGGCGTTCGCGCTGAGTCGCGCTCAGATATCCCATCCCGGCTCCCAGCCCGGCCAACGCGACCGCCTTCTTCTTTTCATCACCGATATCGGTAGCCGCGTCAACGAGACGGTCCCGTTGAGGCGGACTCAGTGGTGCCATCCCCGCTCCCAGTCCGGCCAGTGCGAGCGCTTTGTACTCTTCGTCGTTGATGCCGATTGCCGCGTCAATGATGCGCTCGCACTCAAGCTTGCTCAGATGCGCCATCCTGGCCCCCAGTCTCAAACGCGCTTAAGTGCGCCATTCCGGCTCCCAGTCCGGCCAGCGCGAGCGCTTTGTACTTATCAATGTGAATACCGGTAGCCGCGTCAATGATGCGGTTGCCCTGAAGTGGGCTCAGAAGTGCCATCCGGGATCCCAGTGCGGCCAAGGCGACAGCATTGGCGCCTTTATGGTCGAGCCCGATAGCCGCGTCGATGATGACGCCTCGCTGGCGCTCGCTCAGGTGTGCAATACCAGCCCCCAGTCCGGCCAGCGCGACCGCTTTGGCCTTTTCATCGCTGATACCCATAGCCGCATCAATGATGTTGCCCCGCGCGCTGTCGCTCAGGTGTTCCATCCCGGCTCCCAGTTTGGCCAGCGCGTCCGCCTTGGCCCACTCACCTTTGATTTGGATAGCCGCACCAATGAGGTCCTCGCGCCCTTGCGGCGACAAAAAACTCAGCAGCTTTCCGTTGAATGCATCCCTGCGTCGATGGCGCAACGTCAGATGAACGAACGCCTGGACCGCTCGAGAGATGTCTTCATCAGAAATATCACCTTTAATCGAGCTTCGCCGCGCGCCCGCCGTCTGCGCAAGAGCACACAGAGCAAACAAGTCCGACCTGCCCAGATGATCAGTGGCCTTCCGTTTAGGCGGCAGCGGCGAAAGCGCTTTGGCGTCAGAATTGGCGGGGTGTTTGCCAATTGGGCTTCGCCCCAACGAAGACAAATTCTCCAGAGGGCCTGAGGCCGGCCTGGGTGATTCGGATTTCCCTCCGGAGGGCTTCGATGCCGGAGAGGACGTTGGAGAAGACTCCCGCGCATTCACATCCGGCGTATCGCTCCCTGATGTGGGAGGGGAGATAGAGGGCATCGTCATCACGTGTAGTCGAATTTCGAAAGAATACGCCAACGCCCCAACGCGCCCGCCGCGCTCACGAATCGAGTGCGCAATTTACGAACACAGTCGAGCTTGCGGCCGAGGTGAACTGCCGTCCGACGAAATCGATGTGCTCAAACATCGCCTGCTGCGCGGCGTTCGGGTTGCGTTCGCGCACCGCCAGAAAAATCGATTCATGCTGGTGCATCCGCATCTCGGACTGTGCGGCCGCGTTCGCGTTGTTCTCAGTAGCGTCGAACGTATTCGCGAAGATATGCTCGCGCAACATCGTGATCACGCTCGCATAGAACTGGCCGAGCATTCGGTTGTGTGCCGCGGCGGTCAACGCAGTGTGAAACTCGCCGTCCAGTCGAGCTTCTGCCTCCACGTCCTGGCCGGTCACGGCATCGCGCATCCGCGCGATCAGCGTTTCCAGCCGGTATAGCTCATCGGGCGTCGAGCGCTGCGCGGCGAAACGCGCTGCAGCGCATTCGAACACCATGCGAAATTCAAGCGTCTCTTCGCGCAGCGGCGCCTGCTCGGCGACGAGCTGCAGCCACGGCGCCGCCAGCGTGGCCGGCCGCTTCTGCACGACGTACACGCCACTGCCGCGCTTCGTTTCAAGCATCCCTTTGCTGACCAGATGCCGGATCGCCTCACGCACCGTCGGCCGCGATACGCCGAAATGCTCCGCGAGCGCGCGCTCGGCGGGCAAGCGCCCGGACATCCCCCAGCTGCCGTCGAGCACCTTCTCCTCGATTCGCCGCACGACTGTATCGAGTAAGCCGGAAGAAAGCCTATGAAATCCCATGTCCGCCCAGACGATGTGGCCTGACCAATTTGCGCGTCATCGGACGCGAAACCACCCTATGCGAGAGCGGACGCGTCAAGGAAACAAGAGAGTATCCGTGCGTTCGCCCCCACGAGATTTTAGGAGACAACATGGCGGATTTTAATTCACTGGTTATCAGGCTCCATGCGGACGACGACGTCGCGATAGCGCGCGGTCCGATTGCCGCGGGTACGATGCTGGCCGAGATCGGCGGCATCGTCACGCGCGACGACATCCCCGGTGCGCATAAGGTCGCAGTGCACGCAATCGAGGCCGGCGATCCGGTCCGGCGCTACGGACAGATCATCGGTTTTGCGACGCAGGCGATCGAGCCGGGCATGCATGTCCACACCCAGAACGTCTCGATCGGTGACTTTGCGCGCGACTACGCCTTCGGTCAGGACGTGAAAACCGTCGTGCCGGCTGAATGCACACGCACATTCATGGGTTTTCGTCGCGCCGACGGCCGCGTCGCGACTCGCAATTACATCGGCGTAATCAGCACCGTCAACTGTTCGGCGACCGTCACGAAGCTCGTCGCGCAGCATTTCTCGGCGCCCGGCAAGCTCGATGCGTATCCGAACGTCGACGGCATCGTGCCACTTACGCACAGTTTCGGTTGCTGCATCGATCATCACGGCGAAGGCGTGCAGCAGTTACGCCGCACGATCGGCGGCTTTATCCGCCATCCGAATTTCGCGGGCGTGCTTGTGATCGGCCTCGGCTGCGAAGCGAACCAGATGGGAGCACTGTTCATTGCCGAGGGCGTCGAGCCGGGCGCGACGATGGTGCCGCTCGTGATCCAGGAACAGGGCGGCACCCAGAAGACCGTTGACGCGGCGATCGCCGCGGTCGAGAAGATGCTGCCGGCCGCGAACGAGGCGCGGCGCGAGGAACTGCCGATCTCACACCTGAACATCGCGTTGCAATGCGGCGGCTCGGACGGGTACTCGGGGATCACCGCAAACCCGGCGCTTGGCGCGGCGGTGGACTTGCTCGTGCAGCACGGCGGCACAGCGATCCTCAGCGAGACGCCGGAAATCTACGGCGCCGAGCACCTGCTCACGCGCCGCGCGATCACGCCGGAAGTGGGCGAGAAAATCGTCGAGCGCATCCATTGGTGGGAAAGCTACGCGCAGAGGGAAAAGGGCAGCATCGATAACAACCCGACACCGGGCAACAAGGCCGGGGGGCTCACGACGATCCTCGAAAAGTCGCTCGGCGCTGTGGCCAAGAGCGGCTCGACTCCGTTGATGGGCGTGTATCGCTATGCCGAGCCGGTCGACACGAAGGGGCTCGTGTTCATGGACGCGCCCGGCTACGATCCGATGGGCGCGACCGGACAGATCGCGAGCGGCGCGAACCTCGTGCTGTTCACGACCGGCCGTGGCTCATGCTTCGGCGCGAAGCCAGCGCCCTCGATCAAGCTCGCGACGAATACGAAAATGTATGCACGAATGGTCGACGACATGGATATCAACTGCGGCGACATTATGGACGGCGAAACGACCGTCGAGCAGAAGGGCCGCGAGATCTTCGAGATGATCATCGAGGTCGCCTCAGGCGGGAAAAGCAAAAGCGAGGCGCTCGGGGTTGGCAACGAAGAGTTCGTGCCCTGGATGATCGGCGCGCAGATGTAAGCGCTCCGCCGGCCCGCGACAGCGCGAAAGCGCGAACGCGGCCCGGCTCGCCCCATTTTGTAGCCATGAAGGCGGGCGCTCTCGGAAAAGCCAGCCGGAGGATCGACCGAATAGCAGCAGGCAGGCGGGAAACGTGGGGAAAGTGGCGATTTCGCCAAACGTTACCCGCGTAGACTTACTCTGTCCACGGCTCAACGACAGCACCGCAGTGCCAAAATTTTGGTTCAACACCGCACCCGAGGTCACTCATGACGCTTCAAGTCGGTTTTTTGGTGTTCCCGCAGATTCAACTGCTCGACCTGACCGGGCCTTACGACGTCCTCACGTCATTGCCGTCCGTCACGTGCCACCTTGTCTGGAAGACTTGCGAACCGCTGCCGTCCACCAGCGGGCTAAGACTGACACCGGATTGCACATTCGACGACTGCCCCCCGCTGGACATCCTCTGCATTCCCGGCGGCAATGGCATCACCGACTTGATGGTCGACTCGGAAACCCTCGCCTTTATCCGCAAACACGCGTCACACGCACGCTATGTCACCTCGGTCTGCAGCGGCGCGCTCCTGCTTGGCGCAGCGGGTCTGCTGCGCGGGCGGCGCGCCACCACACACTGGGCGTTCCACGAACTGCTCGAATTACTGGGCGCCATTCCTGAGCGAGCCAGGGTTGTGCGCGATGGCAACCTGATCACGGGCGGCGGGGTAACCGCGGGCATTGACTTCGCACTCACACTCGCCGCCGAACTTGCCGGAGAAGAGGAAGCGCAGGCCATTCAGCTCGATCTGGAATATGCACCCGCACCGCCGTTTAATGCCGGGCGGCCCGATACCGCACCGCAAGCCGTTGCCGCGCTGGTCATGCAGCGCTCGGCGTCCGGCCTTGCGAGGCGGCGGCAGATTGTCGGACAAATCGCATCGCGCCCGTTTCCGGAAACCGATTGTTGACGACGTCGCCGGCAGCGGCGGTCGCGATGACCCTAGCGGTGGCTCGACCGTGCGAGCGGGCTACCGGCGAAGGGATCGTTCGTCCAGTCCGCACCGTTTTGCGTGGCCGGTTTGGCGACTGTCCCGCTCGACACCTCAAAGTGTTCGATGGATTGTCCCGCGCTAGTCGCCTGTTTCAGCCATTGAGGCATCTCACCTTTGCCGCTCCAAGTGTCACCACCCGCGCTACGGTAGCGACCGACGTCCGGTCCCGCCGGCTCAGTTGCGAGTGCGGAAGCTAGGTCATCCGGGCTGATTCCGAAGTCCTCCATGCGGTGGCGGAGATACGCGATCATGCTGTCCCGCTTTCGTTCGTCCATAAGACATTGTTCCTCTGAAGAACACTAACCGCGACTGTCGACCCAGCCGCGCCCCCACATGGTAGCGTGTCCAACGGCCTGGGTTTCGCTATCGAAATAGTCGAGCGCATGAAACTTGTAGGAAGCCGACTCGCCATTACGGGCGTCACTTTTTTGAAGCAGCAGATTGGCGGCAAACCAGCCATCAGGTAACCGATGTGCGGATGGGGAGACCGAATAACCGTTGTACTGGTAAATATCTTTATTATTTTTCATGGGCGATAGCCGAGCGATACCCGCACGACAGTTAATGTCGTACCGAGTGGAACGCATTGAAAAGGGCGAGACGGATCGTGTCGAAGAGACAATGCGCACGTTGAAACACGGCGATCAGGTCGGGAGCATCACGGCCCCGCGAGGATGCGAGTCAAGCCAAGGGGGGGCCGACAAGGCGGCCCCCGAAACTATTACAGCGGCGAGATGTTCGCGGCCTGCATGCCTTTCAGTCCACGCTTTGTCTCGTAGGTCACCTTCTGATTTTCGGCGAGCGTCTTGAAGCCATCGCCCCGAATTTCCGAGAAATGAGCGAAGAGGTCTTCGCCACCTGCGTCGGGAGTGATAAAGCCAAAACCTTTGCTATCGTTGAACCACTTAACAGTACCGGTATCCATAAGAATTCCTTGAAATAAAAAATAACAACTCCGGTTCGGAGCGACAAAAACTTCAAGGAAGAGGAGTGGACAGCGAATACCGCGCAGGGTGAGGCGGAAAAATGGTGATCAGCAATCAGTCTTCTTTGAATATTTCTATGGCCACAATATATTGCCAAAGCAAGCCTGTCAATGCTTTTTGCAACGCGCCCCGCTCGCGCATCGGGCCGCTGTGGGGTAGCTCAGCGCCACGCCGGCCGCAAGCGAACTAGTCGATGGTACGGCGCCTGCACTGGTGGCGGGCGTCAGCACGAAGATCGGATTGCCGAAAGCGGTCGTTCACATGACACCAATCGGCAAGCACGCGCGCCAACGCTTCGTTTTCGATATGCTTGCAACCATAAGCGCTACTACATTGAAATGGCGCCATTTCGACCGCGATTGGACGCGGCCGGACCGCTTCCGTGCCCAACCAGCAAGACAAGGAACCTGCCATGAAGACGTTCGGTTACGCAGCCCAATCCGCTGAATCCCACCTGGCACCATTCAGTTTCGAGCGGCGCGCACCACGTGCGGAGGATGTGTCGATCGATATCCTCTACTGCGGCGTCTGCCATTCGGACATTCATTCAGCCCGCAACGAATGGGGTGGGACGCACTATCCGTATGTTCCCGGCCATGAAATCGTCGGCCGCGTGTCGGCGATCGGCGGCACTGTCACGAAATACAAGGTTGGCGATCTTGTCGGCGTCGGATGCCTGGTCGATAGCTGCCGTCACTGCGCTTCGTGTTATGACGGGCTTGAGCAATATTGCGAGAATGGCTTTACGGGCACCTACAACAGCGAGGACAAGATCGGCGGCACGCCGCACAAGTTCACCTTCGGGGGCTATGCGGATAAGATCACCGTCGATGAGCGTTTCGTGCTGCGCATTCCCGACAATCTCGACCCTGCCGCTGCGGCTCCGTTGCTCTGCGCCGGCATCACGACCTATTCCCCGCTCAAACACTGGAAGGTGGGCGCCGGCCAGAAGGTCGGAATTATCGGTTTGGGCGGTCTGGGCCATATGGGCGTCAAGTTCGCCCATGCCATGGGCGCACATGTAGTCATGGTCACGACATCGCCGGCGAAAGGCCAGGACGCGAAGAAGCTGGGCGCTCACGAGGTGCTGATTTCGAAGGACGCCGACGCGATCGCGAAGGCGGCTAACAGCTTTGACTTTCTGCTCAACACGATTCCGGTCGGCCACGACACCGATCCCTACATGAACCTGCTCAAGCGCGACGGAACGATGGTGATCGTCGGTGCCGTCGAGACGCTGACGCATGCAAGCGGCGTCCCTTTCATCTTCCGCCGCCGCTCGATGGCGGGCTCTTTGATCGGCGGCTTGCCGGAGACGCAGGAAATGCTCGACTTTTGCGGCGAGCACGGCATCACATGCGACATCGAGACGATCGCGATAAAAGACGTTAATACGGCCTATGACCGCACCGTCGCAGGCGACGTCAAATACCGCTTCGTGATTGACATGGCGACGCTGGCCGAAGCTGCGGGCGCAGCGTAATGAGAATCCTGACGGTGCGGCAAGAAACGATACAGCCGAGCCGGAAGTGGACGCGCTTTCGCCCTGTTATCGCGACTTGTGACCAAATGGTCCGTCCGGGTCGACATACGGGTTATCGGCTTTTCGCCTAATGTTCGAACGCGTGTCGGACAGGCCCGCCTGCTCTCGCAAAGGCGCAGGCACACCCTTTCCGGGCTTGGCATCCGGCTTGATGTCCTCGAGGCCTTGCGCCCAGGCGTCTAACATCCGCTTGCCGACCACCCTGAACTCTGGATATCGGTCCGCGTACTCGCTAACCAGCGGAAGCACTTTCTGCACCGCGCTTACAACCTGCTCATGTGCTGCGTTCATGTCCTTTGGCGAGAGACTTAATCGCGCACCGCCGTACTCGAACAGTGCTTTACCGGAGCACCACACTTTCTTGCCTTTCAGTGGCAGCGCTGGCGTGTCATCCTGGTAGCGTGGGTAAGCGGTGACAGTCACGATGTCGTACACAGGAGAAAGGCGAGCGTCTCGCTCATTCGTGTACGTCAGCGCGTAGTTCTTCATGTGCGCGTCCGCGTTACGCAGCGCATAGTTCAGCAGCAGGAGCAGGAACAGCTTGCGCTTGCTGTCTTTCCTGTGGTCCACCCCGAGATACTGATTACAGATTTTCGCAAGGACTTCGACGGTGCCGCGGTACTTGCGTACAGGGTCAAAGCCGTTCAAGGCGCAAAAGTCCTCGACCCCGAGGCGTGTGCCGTCCGCATTGAGGTCGAAACGCTGTATCGCAAGCACATGCCCGTCCTCTGAAAGGCGTGTTTCCGGAACTTCGAGGTCCGTGTTTCTCGCCACCTCGAGGCAGAGGTATTCGTTGATGCTGAGCCCCGGCAGGTCAACGGGACCCGTCTTTAAAATGAACTCGTCCGTCCAGACGGTCGCTTTCTCCTCACCCGAAGCCAGTGTTTTAGGCATGACCCCTGAAACGCCCTCGGTAATCCCTGCCTCAAGGTGTTTGAGCAGGTTGTCTCTAGAATCCGGGCTCGCGAGAAGCGTCGCCATGTCGAAGTTAGACTCCGCAGCGTCAAGCGGAGCCCCGTGCGGGATTGCTCTCACTCGCCCGATGGTGTTTGCGCCCGTCAGTGCGAGAAGCCCCATATCGCTCACGTCCGCGTGAGGCCCGAGTTTTTGTCGGATGAGGTCTTTCTTGAAGCCTTCCGGCAGATTCATCTGAAACGAAGGCATGATGCCTCCGGGCCACGTGTAAGAGCCGTTTCGTACTGGCATGAGAAGCGAGACGATGTCTGCCGCGCGCGCGCCGGGCAGATAAGTGAAGACGCCGCTTTGTGCCTCTTCCGCCAGAGTCCCAACCAACGTTGAATTGCAGTAGATGTCGAGTACGGCCATGCGCTATTTGCCTTTTCCAGTGATTTTGACACTGGCCGCAGAGCGCGGGAGCCGGACGCGCCGCCGGGTTTCATCTACGGAAACAGCAGGCGTTCGCTGCTCGGTCAAAACGTCGTCAAGCGTACGCCCATGGCCTATTGGGCGAGCAAAAAGCTCGAGCCCCACTGCCTCGAAGAGACTCAGCAGCTTTACTGTGCCGAGTTCGGGGAGCAGCCCGGTCTCAAAGCGGCTGATCCGCTCGCGAGTGATGCCGCTCTGCCCCGCAACCTGCTGCTGAGTCTTGTTTGCGGCAATCCGGGCGAGGCGAAACGTTTCCCCGAGCTCAAAAAGGTTCATGTGCCACCTGCTATACGTTACGTGCAACCAGACCGCCATTGTATCCTATATGGCACGAAATCGTTGAAAAAACCTGTGTCTCGTATGGCACTTCGCTTTGTTTTTTTCTAAAAATATGTCTTATGCAGCACTTTAAATATGTTGTACGGTAATACCCACCGGCAGTAAGCGGGACCGGAAGTGGAAT
>JAXDQB010000099.1:0-4437 GCA_034668065.1 Paraburkholderia sp. | reverse complement strand
TATCAGGCGGACAGCATTGCCGCATGGACAGACGAGGCCCACGTGCGCGAGAACCGCGCCAAGTACGTCGAAAAATTTTCGACTGTCACTCCTATGCTCGCGAGCGTGCTCGACGCGCGGCTGCCCGACGCGGGGTTCTCTCTCTGGGCGAACGTCGCACGCACCGGCCTCACCGACACCGAGTTCGCCCGGCGCCTTTATGGCGACTATAATGTGACGGTTCTGCCCGGCTCGTACCTCGCGCGCACCGCGCACGGCACGAACCCCGGCCTTGATTTCGTTCGCATGGCGCTTGTCGCCGACGTGAACGAATGCGTCGAAGGCGCCCGCCGCATCGTCGATTTCTGCCGTGCCCTCGGCTCCTGAATTCACTCGGTGCCCGCACTCTCACAGGTGTTCAGGCGCGCAGCGTACCCCTCCCGTATTTAAATCAGCGAAACCACGAATATGTCGCAACAACTTCAGCAGATCATCGATAACGCCTGGGAAAATCGTGCCGAATTGTCGCCGAAGGCGGCTCCGGCAGAGGTGCGCGAAGCCGTCGCGCACGCGATCGAGCAGCTCGACCAAGGCCTATTGCGTGTCGCGGAAAAGAAGGATGGCCAATGGGTCGTCAATCAGTGGCTCAAAAAGGCCGTACTGCTGTCGTTCCGCCTCGAGGACAACGCACCGATGGCTGCCGGCGGCTACTCGCAGTTCTACGACAAAGTGCCTTCGAAGTTCGCTAATTACACGGCTGAAGATTTCGCAGCAGGCGGCTTTCGCGTGGTACCCCCTGCCATCGCGCGCCGCGGGGCGTTCATTGCGAAAAACGTCGTTTTGATGCCGTCGTACACGAACATCGGCGCCTATGTCGACGAAGGGACGATGGTCGATACGTGGGCGACGGTCGGCTCCTGCGCGCAGATCGGCAAAAACGTGCACCTTTCGGGCGGCGTCGGCATCGGAGGGGTGCTCGAACCCCTGCAGGCAAACCCCGTCATTATTGAGGACAACTGCTTCATCGGCGCGCGCTCGGAAGTTGTCGAAGGCGTGATCGTCGGCGAGAACTCGGTCATCTCGATGGGTGTTTACCTCGGTCAGAGCACAAAGATCTACGATCGCGAGACGGGCGAAATCAGCTATGGCTACGTGCCCCCGGGCTCGGTTGTCGTGGCCGGCAACCTGCCGTCGAAGGACGGCACGCATAGCCTCTATTGCGCCGTCATCGTGAAAAAGGTCGATGCGAAGACCCGCGCGAAAGTGGGCTTGAACGAATTGCTGCGAGGCGACTGATGAGCGCCCCCAGACCTGTCGCTTCGCCGCAGGCTCCCCAAGGGGATGCAGGCAAGGCTGGGGCTGCGCGCACTGTCGTCTACGGCATTCCGAACTGCGACACCGTCAAGAAGGCGCGCTCCTGGCTCGAAGCCCGTGGTGTGCCGTTCGAGTTCCATGACTTCAAGAAGGCGGGACTGAGCCCTTCTCTTGTGACGTCCTGGCTTGCCGACGTATCGCTCGATGCGCTTTTGAACCGCCGCGGCACCACCTGGCGTGCTTTGCCTGACGAAACCAGGGTCGCGGCTGAGATGGTGGACGGCGCGATCGCGTTGATGGTTGAAAAACCTTCGGTGGTGAAGCGGCCCGTGGTCGTTGTCGACGGGCGGGTGAAGTCGCTTGGGTTTTCGGTCGAGCAGTACGAGGCGCTTTTCGGTTGACCTGCCGAACAGTTGGCCTTTCGCGCGGTTTATCAATCACCGATCGGCCTACGGAAACGCAGGGCGGCGGCGCTGCGGCGGGCCTCGTGCGGTCTGTCTCCAAGGCCGGCGCTAGCGCTTTAGCGCTTACTCCGGTCCCATGCAAAGCCCGCCGCCCATTTATTTGTCGAAACAGGCTTGAATCCATGTCCGGCACCCTTGCCCTCACCGAAGAGCTGATCGCGCGCGCCTCCGTTACGCCCGACGACCAGCATTGCCAGCAGCTTCTCATCAAGCGGCTTGAAGCGATCGGCTTCGCCTGCGAAACGATCGAAACGCACGGCGTAACGAATCTGTGGGCTGTGAAACGCGGCATCGACGGCACGCGCGGAAAGCTGCTCGCCTTCGCCGGCCATACCGACGTCGTGCCGACCGGCCCGCTCGAGCAATGGAGCTCGCCGCCCTTCGTGCCTACACAGCGAGACGGCAAGCTCTACGGCCGAGGAGCCGCCGACATGAAGACGTCGATCGCCGGCTTTGTCGTCGCAAGCGAGCAATTCATTGCGGCACATCCCGAGCACCGCGGCTCGATCGCCTTTCTCATCACCAGCGATGAAGAGGGGCCTGCCACGCACGGTACCGTCAAGGTCGTCGAAGCTTTGCAAGCGCGTGGCGAGACGCTCGACTACTGCATCGTCGGCGAGCCGACGTCGGACGCAACGCTCGGCGACGTCGTCAAGAATGGCCGACGCGGCTCCATGTCGGGCAAGCTCACGGTCAAAGGCGTGCAAGGCCACATCGCCTATCCGCATCTGGCGAGAAACCCAATCCACCTGCTCGTGCCCGCGCTCGCCGAGCTCGTCGCCGAGCATTGGGATGCGGGCAACGAGTACTTTCCGCCAACAACCTGGCAAGTCTCGAATTTGCATAGCGGGACCGGCGCGACCAACGTCATTCCGGGGCGCGCGGAGCTGATGTTCAACTTTCGGTTTTCGACGGCCAGCACCGTTGATGGCCTGCAACGCCGCGTGCACGCCATCCTCGACAAGCACGGCCTTGACTACGACCTCGACTGGACCGTAAGCGGCCTGCCGTTCCTCACGCCGCGCGGTGAGCTCTCGGACGCGCTCGCGCGGGCGATCAAGGACGAGACGGGCGTCACCACCGAGCTATCTACGACGGGCGGGACGTCCGATGGCCGCTTCATTGCGCGCATCTGCAAGCAGGTCGTCGAGTTCGGGCCGCCCAACGGCAGCATTCACAAGATCGACGAGCATGTCGAGCTCGCCTTCGTCGAACCGCTGAAAAATATCTACCGGCGCGTGCTCGACGCGCTGATTGCCTAGCGCATTGCGCATATCGAAGGAATTCTCAGCGATGACGACACCCACCACACCGCTCACCACCGTGCGCGACCTGTTGCGCTACGCCGTGTCGCGTTTCAACCGCGCGCAGCTCGCCTTCGGCCACGGGTGCGCGAACGCCTACGACGAAGCCGCGTACCTGATTCTGCACACGCTTCACCTGCCCCTGGACACGCTGGAGCCGTTTTTCGACGCTCGGCTGCTCGACACGGAAATCGATGAAGTGCTGAAGGTGATCGAGCGTCGCGCAACCGAACGGGTACCGGCCGCCTACATCACACACGAGGCATGGATGCACGGCCGGCGTTTTTACGTCGACGAGCGCGTGATAGTGCCGCGTTCGTTCATCGGCGAACTGCTCGAAGACGGCTTGCAACCCTACGTCGCCGATCCAGACGAAGTGGGCGCGGTGCTCGAGCTTTGCACCGGCTCTGCCAGCCTCGCCATCCTCGCGGCCGAAGCGTTTCCGAACGCCGATGTCGATGCCGTCGATATTTCGCCGCCGGCGCTCGAGGTCGCGCGCATCAATATTGCCGACTATGGCCTCGACGATCGCATTGCGCTTTTCGAGGGCGACCTCTTCGCGTCGCTTTCCAAACGGCGTTATAACGTCATCCTCACAAATCCGCCCTATGTGAACCGGGCATCGATGGAGGCGTTGCCGGCCGAGTACCGCCACGAGCCCGAGCTGGCGCTCGCCGGTGGGGAAGACGGAATGGACATCGTGCGTCGCATCGTCAGAGAGGCGCGCACCTGGCTTGAAGACGACGGCGTGCTCGTGGTCGAGATTGGCAACGAACGCGCAAATGTCGAAGCCGCGCTCGGAGGGCTCGAACTCGTCTGGCTATCGACGAGCGCCGGCGAAGACAGTGTGTTTTTGATTCAGGCAAGCGACCTGCCCGAGGTCTGAAAGGCATCGGCGCCGCGCTCCAGGAACTAAACGCCGTGTCCGCGTCGGGCAATTCAGCCCCCCTGCAACAGGTAAAACCGCGTATGCCGACACCGCCGCCCGCGACCGGTCCTGCCGCCGAAGCTGTCTCGCAAGCGCGGCGGCTCTGGTTCGCAGCCGCAGCGGCCGCACTCGCATACGGCATATCGTTGCGCGACGCGCCCTATCCTGATCAAGCCGCGGCGAAGGTGCTCATGTGCTCGCTGCTGATTCTCGCCTGCGCACGCCACGCCCCGGCGCGTGAGCGGGTGTGGCTGTATTCAGCGCTTGTCGCATCGGCGACGGGCGATGCGCTGCTCGCGCTGCCGCAGTTCTCGTTTTCCTTCGTCGGCGGCCTGGCCGCGTTCCTGCTTGCCCATGTCGCTTATTGTGCGATGCTCGCGCCGCTCGCCGTCCGGCCCCGCGGCTGGCGGCGCGTCGCGCTTTCGGTGCTCTGGCTGACGGCGCTCGG
>JAXDQB010000098.1:0-7692 GCA_034668065.1 Paraburkholderia sp. | reverse complement strand
TATGAGAGACGTCGAACATGCCGGCGTCCCGGCGCACGGCGTGATGTTCGTCGATTTGCGAGCCGTAGTTGACGGGCATGTCCCAGCCGCCGAAATCGACCATGCGCGCGCCAAGCGCGCAATGGGTGGCGTGAAGCGGGGTGCGTTTCAAATCGGTCATTGGAGCCTCGGCGCCCTAAAGGTTTCGCGAAAACAAAAAAAGGGCCATGCTCATCGCGCTTAGCCGGCCGAGTGGTGTTTCCCGGTGGCGGCGAAAGCGATGCATGACCCCTCTGTCCTCGGTACCTGAGAGATTGCGTGGCCGGAAACGATGTGCTTGGTGTCGTTTCCGATCGAGCGCGCGCCCCTTCGGTGGGCAGCTTGCCCGGCTTTCGTTTCCATTTCGCCGGTTGCTTGATGCTCGGGCTTCAATGGGCCAACTTGGCCGGCGGGCTACTGCCGCTCTCCAGAGTGCGAAAAGCCGCTCTTCAAGCGGGCTCTTCGACGCGGCCGGTCCTTTTGCCTGAGAGTTTGTGGGTGTGCCCCTTCGGCGGCCTGCGCGACGGGGTCAAACCCGATGCGCACGCTCTCTCCCGACGCGTGCGCGCAATTTACGCGAGCCTCGGGGGGTTGTCAAACGAGTGAAAGAGCCGGTGAGCCACGAGACACGCTGTCCGGCCTAGGTTCCCACCTCCGCAAGCGCGCCGGTTCCATTGAACTTACCGGCCTGATAGTCGCGGATGGCCTCCTGGATCTCCTCGCGCGTATTCATCACGAAGGGGCCATGCGCCACCACCGGCGCGCCGATCGGGTCGGCATGGCCGAACAGCAGGACGAGATCGTCCTCGGCCACAATGGCGACCGCCTCGCCGTCGTCATTGAGCGTCACGAGCCGCCAGGGTTCGACTGCAACTCCGGCCACAGTGGCCCGGCCGCTCACGACATAGAGAAATACGCTGCGCCCTTTGGGCGCGGGTAGCGTTACATGTGAGCCTTGCGACAGACGAACCGTGGACATGAAGACGCCGGTGAGCGAGCGAATCGGCCCCTGTTCGCCTTGGAACGTCCCCGAGACCAGATTCAAGACACCTTGCCCATCGGCAATCGGCACCTGTGGGATCGCGTCGGCCTGCACGCCCGTGTAGCGAGGGGGCGACATCTTCAGAGCGGGCGGCAGATTGACCCAAAGCTGCAAAATTTCCAGCGGACCGCCCTCCTGCTTGAACGCCGGCGGAGAGACCTCGGCGTGGATCAAGCCGGAGCCCGCTGTCATCCACTGGACACCGCCGGCTTCGATGATGCTCTCATGCCCCCCGGTGTCGTAGTGCGCAAGACTGCCGGTCAGGATGAAGGTCACAGTCTCGAAGCCGCGATGCGGATGCGGGCCGAACGGCAATCCGTGGTTACCAGGTGGATACACCTGCGGGCCGTGATGGTTCAGAAACAGGAAAGGATCCACCTGTTCCAGTTCCGGGCCGGGGACAGGGCGACGCGTCGTCAAGTCTCCGATATCGTCTCGATAAGCGGCATGCTGAGCCGCCAATGTGCGCATTGACATGAAATGCCTCGCGTTCCGTTTCCGTTAATGGGCTAATGCGGCCAACTATATGGGCGCAAGCGTGAATTGGGAATGGAAACGCTTGCAACAAACTTTCCCACCGCAACATCAACAGCCGGAGACTTTCTTTGCCCATCCCCTCGATCCCGACTTCCGCCGACAAAAAGCCTAATTGCGAGATTAACCAGCACTGCCATTCGGCATGACTCACCTGGGCGCATCGGAGTATCGCGATCAAGCACCGGCCCCATGATCTTGCTCGGAATTAACGAGGAAATTGCATTTGCAGAGCGAACAACCACAGATGCAATCTCGAATGGGCCGGCCTGCTATATTCGAAGGCAGATTGCAGCGCACTGGGAAAGTTACATGAGAGGCAATCGCGCAGTGCAGGGTCGACGGTCGGCGTCCGGGCCATTTACGAGGCAACAGTGCGCTGCCTCGTGGACGCCGCGATGCAATGACCTAAAGCGCCGCGGCTTCTCAAGTAACGCTCACCTACTATGAGGCGTTCGCCACACACTTCTTCATGAACGACGTCTTCGCGGCGCCCGCAAGCGGCCGGCCGTTCGAGCCAACAGCCTTCCTTTCGCAGTCCGCCGCCGCGCCATTCTTCATGCCGGCGTTGCATTTCTTCATGAACGACGCTTTGGCCGCGCCGGACAGCGGCTTGCCGTCTTTTGTGACCGCCTTGGCTTCGCAACTCGAAGAAGGTGTCGCACCATTGGTCGACATTCCGCCCGATGTTTGCGCATGAGCCATGCCCGCCGCAAAAATGCCGGCGATTGCTACCGCGACAATTCGTTTGAACATGACATCCCCTCCATGATGGCGTGAGGCGGAATGCCCCACATGCCAATAACGAGGCGCTGCGCATGATGGTTGACGGCGACTCGAGCGGCCAAGGCGGTCAAGGCGCGCACCGCGCCGCACATCATCGATACGTCGTTTTGCATGAATACCCATCGGTCGATAGAACGGCTCAATAAGCGGCCGCAATCTCGGCGCTTCACCGTCAAATCATAGGCGTGCGCGTGAAAGCAAGCATCTGTACGCATCGGAACAAGTCCCCAATATTTCGGCCACCTACGCTTGCAGCCATGCATGCAGCCAAGTGCACGTAAGTGAACCGTCGATATCTGCTCAGGAAAGGAGTTTCGGAATGCGAACCAATTTCGTTGTTCACCGTAGCGGCTCGCCGCGCGAAGGTGGCGCGCGGCGCCGCTCGCGCGAGCTTATCGTCGGAGCAGCCTGCGTGCTGGCGTTTTTCGTGACAGGCGAGGCGAAGGCCGCGACGCCCGCGGCGCCAGCCGAGTGCAAAGCGCTGCAAGCCAAGTATCCCCAGTTCAAAGGCAAGACGCTCGTCAACGCAATCAACCCCCATACGCCCGGCTATGAGGCGCTCGACCCCACTGATCCGAGCAAGTACGTCGGCTTTGACGTCGATCTCGGCGAAACGATTGCCAGCTGCCTGGGCTTCACAATGACTTATAAGCCCGTCACGTTCGCGGCGTTGCTGACGACGCTGCAAAGCGGGCAGGCCGACATCGTAATTTCGGACATCTACGCTACCGAAGAGCGCGCGAAGGCAGCCGATTTCATCACCTACTCCAAGGTGTTCGACGGCGTCCTCGTGGCCAAGGGCAATCCGAAGAAGATCAGCGGCATCAACCCGACCCTGTGCGGCACCGCCGCCGCCGAAAATACGGGCTATGTCGAAGTGCCGCTGATTCAGAACCTGGCCTCGACCTGCAAGGCGGCAGGCAAACAAGAAGCGCAGATTCAGCTTTATGACAACAACGCGAACTGCATTCAGGCCATTCTCGCCGGCCGCGCCGATACCTATATCAACGACGTGAACACCGTCGAGCAAGCCGTGAAGGCCTACCCCGACCAGCTCCAAAAAGCGAGTGCCGTGACGCTTCCCTATTCGGTGGGCATCGGTGTGCCGAAGGACAAGCCCGAATTCCGCGGCGCCGTCATGGCCGCGCTCGTCGCGATCCAGAAGGCCGGCATTGAGACCGATCTGCTGAAGAAGTGGTCTCTTGGCGCAGAGAACCTCGAAAAACCCAAGCTCATCGTCTCGTCCAAGTAATGGATCTGTTTCTGCACTATTTGAGTCTGCCGTACCTGCTGCAAGGTATCGGCTTCACGGTTGCGGTGACCGCCCTCGGCCTCGCGGGCGGTCTCGTCGTGGGCCTCGTGCTCGCGAGCATGCAGTTGAGCAAGTTCGCCCCGCTCGCCGCGATCGCGCGCGCCTACACGGTGATCTTTCGCGGCACGCCGCTCATTTTGCAACTCGTGTTTGCGTACGACGCCCTGCCGCACATCGGCCTCAAGCTGAGCGCGCTCGCGGCGGCCGGCCTTGCGCTCGCAGCGAACGAAGGACCGTTCATCGCGGAGATCCTGCGTGCAGGCGTACTCGGTGTCGACCGAGGGCAATTGCTGGCCGGGCAGGCGCTGGGCATGACGCCAACGGTGCTGATGCGCCGCGTAATCGCGCCGCAGGCGATCCGAACCATGGTGCCCGCACTCGGCAATGAATCCGTCAGCGCGTTGAAGAATTCGTCGCTGGCCTCCGTCATTGCCGTCGACGAATTGACGCTTCGCAGCACGCAGCTTGCCTCGTCGACGTTCGATTTCTTCTCGATCTTCTTCGCATCCGGGCTCGTGTATCTCGTCCTGACGGGAGCGATCGCGGCGATCCAGTTGATCGCCGAAGCGGCACTCGATCTCGATCGTCCGTTCTCCGAACGATTCGCGGCTTTGCGGCCCTGGCGCCGCACCGATGCGCAAGCGCCCGCCAAAACGGTCGCCACCATGCCGGCATCGACATCGTCCGGCTCGGCAAGCGAAGCCGTGCCCGTGCCGGTAGTCAGCCGAACGATGGCCGATCGCACCAAGCGCAACGAGGAACTCGCAAAGCAAGGGGCGGCCGTAACCGTCAGCGGACTCGTCAAGCACTACGGCAAGCAGACCGTCCTTGATGGATTCGATCTCACCGTGCGCTCGGGCGAGGTCATCGCGCTGCTTGGGCCGAGCGGATCCGGCAAGAGCACGCTGCTTCGCTGCATCAACCATCTCGAGCGATGGGATGCGGGAGAAGTTCGCGTCGGCGGCCGGCGGCTTGGCGTTCGCATCGACGGCCGGCCGATGACCCAGCACGACATCGCAAACGAACGTGCAAGCGTTGGCGTCGGCATGGTGTTCCAGCACTTCAACCTGTTTGGTCATCTGACGGCTTGCGAGAACATCGCCGGGCCGCTGCGTTGGGTCCATGGCGTGCCTGCCGTCGAAGCCGAGCGTCGCGCGCGCGAACTGCTCGAACGCGTCGGGCTCGGGCATCGCGCCGATGCCCTGCCGCGCCATCTGTCGGGCGGCCAGCAGCAGCGCGTCGCCATCGCCCGCGCTCTGGCCCCCAACCCCCGTGTGCTGCTGCTCGACGAACCGACTTCGGCGCTCGATCCGGAACTCGTGGGCGAAGTGCTCGACGTCATCCGGCGGCTCGCCGTCGAGGAGCGGCTGACGATGATCATCTCCACGCATCAGTTGCGCTTTGCCGATCAGGTGGCCGACCGCGTCGTCTTTATGAGCGGCGGTGCGGTGGTCGAGGAAGGCCCCGCGCACGACGTGCTCGCGCGTCCGCACCATCCGCTTACCGCGCGGTTTCTTAGCGTGATGGCCACCGAGGGCCGGCTCGAAGTCGCCTCTTGATCTTGAACGCGGTGCGAGCCGTGGTGCGGGCAAAGGCCGGCGCCGCACGGCTCGCGTCAATCGGATCCAACCCGTTGCACGCGGCGCGCTCTCGCCGTGCGCTTTAAACAGGCCTGAACGAAAATGAAGCATCACTCGCTCGCCGTATCGCCCGAAACCGTCCAATGGGGCTACTTCAGCAAGAAGGTTGCGCCGGCATTGACGGTGCGCTCGGGCGACCGTGTCACGATCGAAACGCTGACGCACCATGCGAACGACGACTACGAACGGATGATTGCCGGCGATCCCGGCGCCGAGAGCGTGTTTCACTGGACGCGCGAGCACAAGGCAATACCGCGGCGCGGCGCGGGGCCGACCGAAGGCCCGTTCCAGACGGGCAGTGGCGAGGGCATCGGCGTGCATCTGCTGACGGGGCCGGTTGCGATCGAAGGCGCCGAGCCCGGCGACGTGCTCGAAGTGCGCATTCTCGACGTGCGGCCGCGCCCGAGTTGCAACGCCTGCTTTGCGGGCCGCTGCTTCGGCTCGAACGTCGCTGCGTCGTGGGGCTTTCACTATCGCGATCTCATTGAGGAGCCCAAGCCGCGCGAAGTCGTCACGATCTTCGAACTCGACACCTCCGGCGAGCCGTCCGCTCGCGCCGTCTACAATTACCTCTGGACACCCCAGACCGATCCCGACGGCATCGTGCATACGACGATCGACTACCCCGGCGTGCGCGTCGATCATTCGCTCGTCACGAAACGCGAGAACATTCTCTCCAACGTGACGGTGCCGGCCCGACTGCACTTCGGCACGATGGGCCTCGCACCGATCGAATCCGATTTCGTCAGCTCGAACCCTCCCAGCTATACGGGCGGCAACATCGACGACTGGCGGGTCGGCAAAGGCGCCCGGATGTATTACCCCGTCGCCGTGGACGGAGCCTTGTTTTCCGTCGGCGATCCCCACGCGGCGCAGGGTGATTCCGAGCTCGGCGGCACCGCGATCGAAACGTCCCTGACGGGCGATTTCGAATTCGTGCTGCACAAGAAGAACGATCTTGGCGGCACCACGCTGGAGGGCCTCACCCATCCGATGCTAGAAACGGCCGAGCAATGGTCGGTGTACGGCTTTACGTTTCCGAATTATCTCGCCGAGCTGGGTCCCAACGCGCAAGTGGAAGTCGCCCAGCACGCGAGCCTCGACAAGGCGATGCGCGACGCGTTCCGCAAGCTGCGGCGTTTCCTCATGACCGTGCATCGGCTCAGCGAAGACGAGGCCATCGCCTTGATGTCGGTGGCGGCCGATTTCGGCGTGACGCAGGTCGTCGACGGTAACTGGGGCGTGCACGGTTCAATCCGCAAGAGCGTGTTTGCGAATCGGCCTGCGCGTTGAGCGGCCTGGTGCGACAGCCGAATGCGCATCGCACCACAACAGTGCATATGCGCGAGTCTGGCGCAGCTTCAGGCCCCGCGCGAATCGACTCATGTGCCGGGCCGCTCGGCCCGAAGGGCCGCAGACGGGCAATGGCCTGAAGATTGCTTAAGGGTCGTCGCTATGGCGCGCCCGAAGCTTTTATTCATCCAACAAGGGATACACGGGCGCCACGCGAGACAGGCCCGGGAGACCAAGTTGGATGCACTGCGTTTCACGACCGAATCGTATCCCGAGCGCGAACGGCTGCATGCCTGGCGCACGGTATTGGAAACAATGGGGCTGCGTGCGGCCGAAATCACTTCCACGCGGTTGCTGCACGGCATGGTCGAATCGCGGCGATCGACGGGGGGATTCGAGCTAAGCGTGGTGGCTTCCATGGCGCAGACGATCGAGTTGGATTCAGGCGCCGCCGACACAGCCATGATTGCCCTCGTCCTCGACGGCAATGCAACCTTCGGCGCCGACGGCAACCGCGAGCCGCTCGCGCCGAACGATCTGATTTGCGTGCCTTGGCGCGAGCGTGCGTCGCTTGCCTTCGGATCGGACTTTCGCGTGTTCGTCGTGCGAGCACCGCGCGCGGCGATCGGCGGCCGTCTGTTCGCAGCCGGCTCGATGCGGGCGGGCCGCATCGGCGGCGACGCGGGCATCGGGCACGTCTTTGCAGCATTTCTGAGATCGGTCAGTGAAAGTCTGGATGCACTATCCGCCGACGAGCTGCACCCGCTCGAGCTCGCACTCGCCGAACTCATCGTGGCGAGCCTCGCCGCGCATCGGGGTGAAACGGATGCGGCCCGCTTGACTCCTTCGCAAGCCGCCATCTTTTCGCGCGTGTGCCGCAGCATCGACGCGCGGCTGGGCGATTCACAAATCAGCCTCGCGCTGATCGCGAAAGAGGAGCGCGTCTCGCCGCGCTATCTGCAAAAACTCTTCGAAGCGGCAGGGCACAGCTTTTCCGGGTACCTGAGATCGCGCCGTCTCGAGCGGTGCCGGGCGGAGCTCGTCGATCCGCTTTATGCGAAGAGATC
>JAXDQB010000097.1:0-2831 GCA_034668065.1 Paraburkholderia sp. | reverse complement strand
AGTTTGCTGATTTCCTCGCTGTGCAGCAGCAGCTTGCGCGTGCGCACGGGGTCGGGGTTGATGTGCGTCGACGCCTCAGGCAGCGGGCTGATATGTGCACCGATGAGGAACAGCTCGGCGCCGCGGATCACCACGTAGCCTTCCTTGATCTGGCCGCGCCCGGCGCGCAATGCCTTGACCTCCCATCCCTCGAGTACGAGCCCAGCCTCATAGCGCTCCTCGATGGAGTAATCGAAGAACGCCTTTCTGTTGTCGATGATGCTCATGAATGGACGGCGCCGAACTCGTTTAAAATCGCGATTTTAGCAAAGCGGTGCCGCCGGAAGGTCGTCGCAGCCGTTTACTTTTGCCTTGTGCAGTGCAATTTATGGCAGACGTCCAAAAAACCGTATTGATCCGACATTCGGCCGAAGAGATGTTCGATCTCGTCACCGACGTAGCAGACTATCCCAATTTCTTGCCTTGGTGCGGGGGCGTGCAGATTCGCCGCCAGGACGAGCACGGCATGGAAGCGCAGATCGACATCAACTTCAAAGGCATCAAGCAGCACTTCGCGACTAAAAACACGCAGCAGCGGCCCACGCGCATCGACGTTGAATTTGCCGACGGTCCATTTCGCAAGTTCACCGGCTACTGGAGCTTCACGCCGCTGCGCACGGACGCCTGCAAGATCGAGTTCGCGCTCCACTACGAATTCACGAGCATCATTCTCGAAAAGATCATCGGGCCGGTGTTCGCTCACATCGCCAACACCTTCGTCGAATCGTTCGTGAAGCGCGCCGACGAGCGCTACGGCAAGCCATGAACGCGGAGCTTTCGATCGAAGTTTGCTACGCGCTCGCCCAGGCGCAGACGCTGATCGCATTGCGGTTGCCGGCAGGCGCGACGGTGCGCGATGCGATCGCTGCAAGCGGCATCGCCGAGCGCCATCCCGAGATCGATCTCGCGACGGCGAAAGTCGGGGTTTTCGGCAAGCTCAAGCCGCTCGACGCACCGCTTGCCGATCACGACCGCGTCGAGATCTATCGCCCGCTCATCGTGGATCCGAAAGTGGCTCGCCAGCGGCGTGTCGATAAGACCCGCCGGGAGGGTTCAATCGAAGGGCGCAAATGGCTGGCTAAGGATTCGCGCTGAACGGCGGATGTCGGAACTCCTGGCAACGTGCCAGTTTAGACGTCTTCGCGCGAGCAAAAGGAAAGCGAGGCCAGTGCGCGCCGCTTGTTTTTTGGCGCCGACTCGCGTGATCACGCGTGACACTTTTATCGCGCGGGCGTCTCGGCATGCGCTTCGTGCAGGTTGACCACAGGCGGGGCTTGCTCAGCATCGCTGTGCCGCCGCACGGACCACAAGACGCCAGCCAGCAGCAGCGCGATCGCGGCGGCCTCGAGCGGCCGGGGCAAACGTGCGTCGTAGATGAATCCGTACAGCAGCGCGAATAGCGTTTCGAACACGATCATCTGGCCCGAAAGCGTAAGCGGCAGTCGCGTCGCCGCGGCGTTCCAGAGCCCGTTTCCAAGCCACGAGGCGCCAACGGCAAGACCAAGATTCAGGAGCCAGAAGGCATGCCAGCGGGCGCTGTCGATGCCGGCCGCCCCCGCTGCCGCTACGGTACCCGGTGTGCCGGTCGAGAGGGCCATGGCGGGAAGCCAGAGCACTGCGCCAAAGACCCCGGTCAGAATGCCCAAGAGGACGGACCATTCGTTGCTGTCGAACCGCGCACCTTCCGAATTGCGACGCCGCAACGTGCGCGCATTTTCGACGGCGAACCAAGTCCAGCTGGCAAGTGCGCCGATGGCACAGGCGACGCCCACAAGCTTGCCGACGAGATTGGCGACAACGGCATCGCCGCCGTGCGTCTGCGTTGGGCCGCCCATGAATACGTCGACGTTGATGCAGACGATGCCGGCCACGACAAGCGCAAGCGGCCAAACCAGGCGGCGCAGCGGTACCGCCCCGTGGTCAAGCCGGCCGGCGAGTGTCACGGTGACGGGCAACACGCCAACGATGAGCGAGGTCGGCCCGATACCGATGCGTTGGACGGCTGCCGTGAGGAAAATATAGTAGACAAGGTTGCCGACGAACGCGAGCCGGGCAAGCGCGAGCAGATCGGCCCGGGTGAGCTTGGCGGCGACGCGCCGTGCAATCGGCACAGCCGCGGCGAGCGAGACCAGGCCGTACATCATGCAGCGCGCCGCGCCGAGCAGCGCGGGCGCAAAATCGGGGAGGAGCCGCGGCACGAGAAACACGGTGCCCCACAGCGCCCCGGCCATCATTCCGTACATTACGCCGCTTCGCATCGATCTCCTTTTCGTCTCGGATGCAATGCTCGCAGTGTATGCGGACAGCATTGGTGCCGTCTTTCGATTTTGTAATCGATGCGCGGGCACCGGGCCCATCGATTGCGATTCATCCGTTCTTTGCCGACGCACGATACCCGCAAACGAAAAAGGAGTGAACCCGGACCGAACGAAAAACCGAAATCGCGGCGGTGCGGCCTGGGCGAAAGTGCCGCAAAAACGGCTAACTTGCTGTTCGCACAGTGAAAAACCAGGGAGGTATCGCGTATAATTCGCTTTTGCGCCTATAGGATTTGCCATGCGTCTGATCCAAAAAGCACTCACGTTCGATGACGTGCTCCTCGTCCCGGCGTTCTCTGAGGTTCTGCCGCGTGACACCAGCCTCAAGACCAAGCTGACCCGCCATATTGCCGTGAACATCCCGCTCGTGTCGGCCGCGATGGATACGGTAACCGAGGCTCGCCTTGCCATCGCCATGGCGCAGCAAGGCGGCGTCGGCATCATCCACAAGAACCTGACGGCCGCCGAGCAGGC
>JAXDQB010000096.1:0-9271 GCA_034668065.1 Paraburkholderia sp. | reverse complement strand
GCCGCGACTACGGCGACGATCCACCAGGCGCGCTGCACATCGCTCGCGGCGGCGGGCTACGTGAACGGTACCGATACCCCAAGCCAAGCGAACGATGCGCTCGCACGACTGCACGAAGCCGGCTATGAAGCCGATTCCGACGTCCTGCACGCGCCGATGTGGGATTCGCAAGCAGTACCCGCCGTAGCGGTGACCTACGCCAACGCTTACACGAAGTCGAGCGTGACCGACAACCTTTGCGGTTTCAGCTTCGGCACCACGAACGCGTCAACGGGCGCCGCAGGCGTCACGCCGGCCGCCTCGCCGATGCCGACCATATTCGGACTCGGCAACGGCGTGCCCCCGACGAACGGCATCAATCTCGTCTACAACGTCACACCGTCAGCAGGCGCCGACCATCGGCTCGCGACAGCCGATGCAAGCTTCGCGGGTGCCGCATGCCTGCATGCGCTGTGGACGAACCGAGACGCGCGCATGGTGGAAAGTGTCGATGCGATTCGCGTCGATGCGAACCTGCGTGGAAAGCCCGCGATCCTCGTTCAGGGCCGCAGCGACGCACTCGTCCCGATCAATCACGCGTCGCGCGCCTACCTTGCCGCGAACAGCGTGGTCGAAGGCTCGCGCAGCCAACTGTCGCTTTACGAAGTGACCAACGGGCAGCACTTTGATGCGTTCCTCGGCGTGCCGGGCTTCGATACGCGCTTCATACCGGTCCACTACTACTACCTCCAGGCGCTCAACATCATGTGGAGCCATCTGAAGAACGGTACGCCGCTCCCACCGTCGCAGGTCATACGCACTGTGCCGCGCGGTGGCGCGCCAGGCGCGGCGCCCGTGTTGACCATGGCGAATTTGCCCGGCATCGTGCAGAAGCCGGGAAGCAATGCAATCAGTGCGATTCACGGCGTGGTGAACGTGCCGCACTGAAAGTGCCCGGCCCGCTCACTTCTTCGCACACTTCGCGTGCCGCGGGTCGCACAATTGGTCGTCCGACCAGCCGCCGCCAAGATCGCCGATCAACGTAACCGCATCGATGAGCCGCGAGCTCTCAACGCTCAGCGCGGTTTCCTCGGCGCTCAGTTGCATCGTCTGCGCGGTCGCTACCGTCGTGTAATCGACGGTACCCGCCTGATACTCGTTGAGCGCGATCTGCGCGCCGCGCGTCGCGTCCTTGACTTGCGCATCGAGGACCTTTGCCTGGTCAGCCAAAATGCGAAGGGCGGCCAACTCGTCTTCGACTTGTTGGAATGCGCTCAGGACGGTCCCGCGATAATTGGCCAACGTCGAATCGTAGGCCGCTTTGGCCACCGCCACTTCGGCATTGCGATAACCGCCATCGAATATCGTCTCGGCCGCGCTGCCGCCGAGCGACCAAACGTAATTGCTTACATGAAGCAAGCCAGCCAATGGTGATTCTGTAAAACCCGCGACTGCCGATAGGGAGATCGTCGGATAGTACGCAGCAACAGCCACGCCGATCGCCGCGTTTTCCGCAGCCATCTGGCGCTCCGCCACCGCAATGTCGGGCCGTCTCTGCAGCAGAGTAGACGGCATGTCCACCGGAATCGACGGCAACGTCGGCAACGCCGTGCTATGCGCAATGTCGAGATCCTCGGGATTCTTTCCCACGAGAACTGCGATCGCGTGCTCATACTGCGCGCGGGAAACGCCAAGCGCGATCAAGCTCGACTGCGCACTTTCCAATTGCGTCTGTGCGGTGATCAGGTCGGACGGCGGGACGGTACCCGCCTGCTGCTGATCCCCAACCACGCGCAGATATTCCTGGTATGCCTTGACGGTTTGCTGCAGCAGATCGATGTTCGCATCGGTGATGCGCAGTTCGATGACCGAGTTGGCGAGCGTCACCTGCTCGGACAAGGCAGCATTGGCCAGCATTGCCTCGCTCGCCTGCGCGGTGGCCGCGCTCTGCTCGATCTCGCGCCGGACTTGGCCCCAGATGTCGGGCGCCCAACTGACGGTGCCCTCGAGCGCGCCGGAATTGACGATACCGCGACCGGTGGTGGTTTGCGCGCTCGAATATCGTTGCCGCGTCGTTGAACCCGTGACTCCGATGGTCGGAAAGAGCGAGCTGTTCGCCACGCGCACTTCGGCGAGCGCCTCCTGGTAGTTCGCGTAGTCCTGTCGAACCGTCTGGTTCGAAACGATGATCATCGGCTCCAGACGATTGAGCAGCGGATCGTCAAAAGCCGTCCACCAGTCGCCCTTGGGGGCCGTGGCGGCAGGCTCCGCTTGCGTCCAGCCGGCGAGTTCCTTGTACTTGACCGGCGCCGGCACGGGTGGCCTGTGGTAATTGGGACCAACCATGCAAGCGCTCAGTAGTAATGCAAGCGCGGCAACGATAGAGGTGCGGGGAAATGTCATTTTCATGCGGCCGTGTCGGGTCCGCCGGGTGTTTGATTCCACGGCAGACGTGAGGACCAATTGGCGAGCCTGGCCCGCAAGCGGTCCAGGTAAAGATAGATGACCGGTGTCGTGTAGAGCGTGAACACCTGGCTCAGAATGAGGCCGCCCATCACGGTGACGCCAAGCGGTTGACGCAGCGACGCGCCCTGACCTATTCCGATCGCAAGCGGCACGGCCCCGAGAACCGCTGCGGCCGTAGTCATCAGAATCGGACGCAGACGCATGACCGCTGCTTCATGAATCGCCTGCCTTGCGTCCAGTCCTTGCTGACGTTGCAGCTGGATCGCCACGTCGACCATCATAATTCCGTTCTTTTTCACAATGCCGATCAGCAGAATCACGCCGATCAAGGCAATGACGGAGAACGGCGTGCCGAAGATCAGCAACGCCAGCGTGGCACCGATGCCCGCCGATGGGAGCGTTGAAAGGATGGTGATCGGATGGATCGTATTTTCATAGAGAATCCCCAGCACGAGGTACACCACGCCCAGAGCCGCCACGATCAGCAAAGGCACGGTGCCCATCGACTGCGAATAGGCCTGCGCCGCCCCCGCGAATGCGCCATGAACGGCGGCCGGCATGCCGATCTGCTCGATGGCGTCGTTGATGGCCACAGCCGCCTGACTCAGCGCCCCGCCTGGAGGCAGGTTGAAGGAAATCGTCGCCGCTACGAGGCCGCTTTGATGGTTGACCTGAGTCGCCGTGTGGCCGCTCGCGTACGTCGCCAATGCCGGCAACGGCACCATGGTTTCCGCCGCCGTGCTATCCGCGCTCCCGGTGGAGCCGCCGCCCTTGCTATTGGAAATACTGTTTGTGGTCGCGTTCGCTTCGGCGTTCGAGTTCAGCGTATTTGTGCTCGATACCCCGCCTGCCTTGCTGGTCACTGCCGCGAACGGCGTGACGGCCGATACGGTGCCCCCCGACATCTGGGTCTGTGCCGTACCGTTCGCATTTCCCGCCGCCGTACTGAGGTAAATCTGGTCGAGCATCAGCGGATACTGCCAGTACTGCGGTGCCACCTCCATCACCACAAAATACTGGTTGAGCGGGTTGTAGATCGTCGACACCGTGCGTTGGCCGAAGGCGTCATACAGCGTGTTGTCGACCTGATTCGGCTGAAACGTGTAGCGCATCGCGGTGGCGCGACGGATTTGGACGAACGTTTGCAAGCCGTTCTGCTGCAAGTCGGAGTTGACGTCCTGCAGTTGCAGCGGATATTTGCGCAAGGCATCCACGAGCCTGGGCGTCCACTTGAAAATATCGCTCGGACTGTCGCTCGTCAGCGTGTACTGGTATTCCGCGGCCGACTGCCTGCCGCCCACTCGCAGGTCCTGCTGTGCCTGCAAGAATAATCTCGCGCCGGACACCCGGCCGAGCTTGGGGCGCAGGCGGCGGACGACCTCGGCGGCCGAGACGTGGCGTTCGGCGAGCGGCTTCAATTCGACGAATACCATGGCCGTGTTCAGTGCACGGCCCCCGGTAAAGCCCGCCACAGAGGCGACCGCCGGGTCCGTCTGCACGATGGCCTGCAGCTGTGCAAGCTTTTGCTCCATCGCCGAGAACGAGATGCTCTGATCGGCGATGATCTGGCCAAGCAAAACGCCGTTGTCCTGCTCAGGAAAGAACGTGGACGGCACCAGCTTGAAGAGGAACACGTTGGCAACGAGCAAGCCGATCAGCCCAAGCACAACCGCCAGCGAGTGATCGAGTGCAACACGAAGCGAGCGCGAGTACGCGTGCTTGAAGCGCTCGAACTGCGTCTCCATCCATCGCGCCCAACGGCTCGTCGTGTTGGACGCGGTCTCACGGCTGAGCACGTACGCACACATGGCGGGCGTGATGGTCAGCGAGACCACGAGCGACACCAGAATCGCAATCGAAAGCGTCACCGCGAACTCATGGAACAGCAGACCGACGATGCCGGGCATCAGCAGAATCGGAAGGAAAACTGCAATTAGCGACAGGCTCATCGAGACGACGGTAAAGCTCACTTCGGCGCTGCCTCGCAGCGCCGCTTCCCGAGGGCTCAGCCCGGCTTCGAGATAACGAACCACGTTTTCAAGCACGACGACCGCGTCATCGACCACGAAGCCGGTACCGATGGTCAGTGCCATCAACGAGAGATTGTCGATGCTGTAGCCGAAGAGGTACATCGGCCCGAACGTTCCGATGATCGACAGCGGCAACGCAACCGCCGGCACGAGCGTGGCGCGCGGCGAACGCAAGAAAACGAAGACGACGCCGACAACGAGCAGCACCGCGATGAACAGCGTGCGCTGGGTATCCTCCACGGAAGCCCGGATCGATTGCGAATGATCCAGCGCCACATCGACGTGAATGCCGCTAGGCAATGTCGCCTCGATCGAGGGCAAAATCTTGTGAATCGCGTCGACGGTATTGACGACGTTGCTGCCCGGCAACGGATAAAGAATCGCAATAACGGCCCGTTTTCCGTTGTATAGCCCCGCGTTACGAATGTTTTCGTTCGAATCGATAACGGACGCGACATCGCGGAGCATGACGGGTGCACCGTTGCGATAGGCAATCACGAGGTCCCGGTACGGTGCCGCCTTGCTGATCTGGTCGTTCGAGAGCACCTCGTAACGTTGGCCATTGACGTTGAGATACCCCTTCGCGCTGTCCGCGTTGGCAGCGCCGATGCTGGCTCGCACATCCTCGAGGCCGATGCCGTAACTGTTGAGCTTGCGTGGGTCGAGCTCGACCCGTACCGAAGGCAACGCACCGCCGCCGAGCGTGATCTCCCCTACGCCGTTGACTTGCGACAGCTGCTGTTGGAGCACCGAATCGGCAGCATCGTAAACCTGGGACGTCGTCAGCGTGTCCGACGTCATCGTCAGAACCATGATCGGCGCATCCGCAGGGTTGTACTCGCGATAGCTCGGGTTGCTGCGCAGCGAGGTGGGCAGATCCGCCCGCGCCGCCTGGATGGCGGCCTCGACATCGCGGGCAGCGCCGTTGATGTCGCGATTCAACCCGAACTGCACGACGATCTGCGACATGCCGACATAGCTTTTCGACGTCAACTCGTTTACGTCGGCAATCGTGCCGAGCCTTCGCTCGAGCGGCTCGGCCACCGTGGTCGCCATCACGTCCGGGCTCGCACCCGCCATCGTCGCCTGCACGACGATAACCGGAAATGTGACGTTCGGCAGCGGCGCGACCGGCAGCCTGAAGTAGGCCAGCATCCCCGACAGGATGATCGCAACGGCCAGCAGCGTCGTCGCAACCGGCCGGCGGATAAAGAGCCCCGGGATGTTCACGTCAGTTCCCCGCCCGCCACGGAACGCTGCCTACGTCCCAAGCGGCGGGCGAGCCGATCGAAAAACAGATAGATGACAGGCGTGGTAAACAGCGTCAACACCTGGCTAAGCGTGAGGCCGCCGATGATCGCGAGGCCGAGTGGGCGCCGCAGTTCCGAGCCGGTGCCGGTGCCGAGCAGCATCGGCAAAGCGCCGAGCATCGCGGCCAGCGTCGTCATGAGGATCGGACGGAAGCGCAGCATCGAGGCCTCGAAGATCGCCTCTCGCGGCGATTTGCCATGCTCGCGCTCGGCCTCGAGCGCAAAGTCCACGATCATGATCGCGTTCTTCTTCACGATGCCGATCAACAGCACGATTCCGATGATGCCTATGACATCGAGATCGCTGCCTGCGATCATCAACGCCAGCAGCGCGCCAATGCCGGCCGACGGAAGCGTGGAGAGGATCGTCACCGGATGGATGAAGCTCTCGTAGAGCACGCCAAGCACGATATACACGGCCACGAGCGCCGCGATGATCAGATAGACCTCGCTCGACAACGAATCCTCGAACGCCTGAGTCGAGCCCTGGAACGTCGCGGTGATCGACGGCGGCAGATTGACGGCGTTTTGCGCTTCTTCGATTTGCTTGACCGCCGAGCTCAGCGACGCACCTTTCGTCAGGTTGAACGAGACGGTCACCGCGGGGAACTGCGCGAAATGGCTGATGACGAGCGGTGACTTGACTACCTTGATCGTGGCGATTCCGTTCAAAGGCACCTGACCGGTGCTGCCCGTCTGCGTCGGCAAATAAAGGTTCCCGAGCGACTGGACGTCGGGCAGCGTCTCGGGCTTGGCCACGAGAATGACCCGGTATTGATCCGCTTGCTCGAAGATGGTCGAGACGATGCGTTGACCCAGCGCGTCGTAAAGCGCATTGTCGATCGTCGCAGCGGTGATGCCGTAGCGCGCGGCGAGCTGTCGGTTGACTTCGACGTCGATGCCGAGCCCTTCGTTATTCAAATCGCTCGTCACGTCCGTGATGGAACTCATTTTCCTCATGCGAGCCATGAGGTCGGGCACATACTTCGCGAGCTCAGTCTGGCTCGGTCCCCGCAGGACGAAATGGTATTGGCTCCGAGAAATCGTCGTGTCGAGCGTCAAGTCTTGCGCCGGTTGCAGATAAAGCTTGATACCGGGCACGTCGGCCACTTCCTGCTGCAGGCGCCGGCCGATTTGCTCCGCGCTCTCCGAACGCTGGTTGAGCGGCCGCAGATTGATGAGAAGACGCCCGTTGTTCAGCGTGACATTGGTGCCGTCGATGCCGACGTACGAGGTGAGCGACACAACGTCGGGATCGCGCAGAATCACCTCCGCCAGTGCCGTTTGCCGCTCGACCATCGCCTTGTACGAGACTGAATTGTCGGCAACGGTGATGCCCTGAATGAGGCCAACGTCCTGGACCGGAAAGAGCCCCTTCGGGATGGCGACGTACAGGATCACAGTAAGCGCGACTGTCGCGCACGCAACGAGCAACGTCAATGTCTGGTGCTCCAGCACCCAGCGCAGACCGTGCTCGTAGGCGGCGAGCGTTTTTTCGAAGAGGCGCTCGCTCACGCGCTCGAAGCGGCTCGGATGGCGCTCGACCTGTGCGCGCAGAATGCGGGCGCACAACATCGGCACGACGGTCAACGAGACCACGGCCGAGATGATTACCGTGACGGCAAGCGTCACCGCGAACTCGCTGAAGAGGCGCCCGATCACGCCCCCCATGAAGAGCAACGGTATCAACACTGCAATCAGCGAGACCGTCAGCGAAAGGATCGTGAAGCCGATCTGGCCGGCGCCTTCGAGCGCGGCTTGGAGCGGGCTTTTGCCCTCTTCCAGATAGCGCACGACGTTCTCGATCATCACGATCGAGTCATCCACGACGAAACCGGTCGCGATGATCAGCGCCATCAGCGAGAGATTGTCGATCGAGTAGTGAAGCTCGTACATCACCGCGAGCGTGCCGATCAGCGAAACCGGCACCGATATGCTCGGGATCAATGTCGCGGGCACGTTGCGAAGAAACACGAAAATGACCGCCACGACCAGAATTACCGCCAACACGAGCTCGAACGCGGCGTCGCGCACTGAGGCGCGTATCACACCGGTACCGTCGGAGACGATAGTCACCTTCATTCCTGCCGGCAAAGTCGATTCGAGCGTCGGCAGCTCCTTCATGATCTGATCGACCGTGGCGATAACGTTCGCCCCAGGCTGCCGCTGCACGTTCAGAATGATGGCAGGCGTGTGGTTGTAAGTCGCGCCCTGAGCGACGTCCTCCGGAGCCGACGTGACGCGCGCCACGTCGTGCATGTAGACGGGCGAGCCGTTCTGATACGCAATGACCGTATCCAGATAATCCTTCGGATCGGCGATCTGGTCGTTGTCATTGATCGTGTAGTCGAGCTGCGGGCCGTCGAAATTGCCCTTCGGCTGGCTCACGTTGACGTTGCTGAGCAACGTGCGCAGATCGTCGATATTGAGGTTGTAGGCTGCGAGCTTGTGCGGGTCCGCTTCAACCCGGATCGCCGGTACGTTGCCGCCGGCTGCGGTGACGAGGCCTACGCCCTGGATCTCCGAGATCTTCGTGCCGAGGCGGTTGTTGGCAAAGTCCTGCAGCTGCGTGAGCGACATCGACTTCGAGGTGATGGCCAGCGTCAGAATCGGCTGATCGGCCGGGTTCACCTTCGCATACGTCGGCGGGGCCGGCAAACCGGTCGGCAAGTAACTGTTGGCGGCGTTGATTGCCTGTTGGACATCCTGCTCCGCCACATCGAGACTGAGCGACAAATTGAACTGCAGCGTGATGGTGGACGAACCGTCGGAGCTGTACGAGGTCATCTGCTGCAGGCCGGGAATTTCGCCCAGCTGTACTTCAAGTGGCGCAGTCACCGTCGTCGCCATCACGTCCGGGCTGGCTCCCGGGTAGAACGTATGGATTTGGATAGTCGGATAGTCGACATTAGGCAGCGACGACACGGGCAAATACCGCATGGCCACCAAGCCAACCAGCACCAGCGCGATCATCAGCAACGACGTCGCGACCGGCCGAAGGATAAACGGACGGGAAAGACTCATCGGAACGTGGGCCCGCTTTACGATGCTGGGTTAAAGCCGCCGCCATGGTGATGGTGGGCATGCGTGGAACTCGCCGAGGTGGCGCCGGCGGCGTGCCCCCGGTTACCGGGAGTTTTACCGAGAGTCTTACCGGAAGGCTGGCCGAAACTCGCTTGGGCGACTCGTATTTTCGCGCCGTCGCTCAGGCGATCCGTGCCATCGGTGACGACCCGGTCGCCTTGCGCGAGACCGGCGAGGATTGCCGTATTCTTGCCGTCGCTTGGGCCCGTGGTGACCTTACGTACCGACACAGTGTCATCGGCGTTGACGAAATAAACGTAATCCCCGGGCGCCCCGCTTTGAACTGCGGCCGTCGGCACGAGTACTGCGTTTTGCATCACGTCCACGAGCAACTTCACGTTGACGAACTCGTTGGGATAGAGCTTTTCGTCATCATTGGGGAACATCGCGCGCAGCATCACG
>JAXDQB010000095.1:0-7096 GCA_034668065.1 Paraburkholderia sp. | reverse complement strand
GAGCGTCGCGGGCTTTCGAGCCGACTGATTCTCTGCTTTTTGCGCCACTTGCCCGAGGAGGACGCGCTTGACACGTTCAACGCGGCGTTGCCCCTTTTCGATACCTACGCGCACCGCCTCGTCGGCATCGGTCTCGATTCGTCCGAACGCGGCCACCCACCGTCAAAGTTCGAGCGCGTCTTTGCGAAGGCGCGCGCGCGCGGACTGAAGCTTGTCGCGCACGCGGGCGAGGAAGGGCCGCCTCGGTACATCTACGAGGCGCTCGACCTCTTGAAAGTGGATCGAGTCGATCATGGCGTGCGCAGCATCGAAGATCCGGCGCTCGTCGCCCGGCTTGCCGACACGCGCGTCGCGCTGACCATCTGCCCGCTGTCCAACCTGAAGCTGCGCGTCTTCGACGACATGCAACAGCACACGTTGAAGGCACTGCTCGCGCAAGGTGTGGCTGTCACGATCAACTCAGACGATCCCGCCTACTTCGGCGGCTACGTCAACGCCAACTATCAAGCAGCCGCGCAAGCCCTCGAACTCGACGACGCCGACGTCTACACGATCATTCGAAACGGCTTCGAGGCGTCGTTCGTCACGCGGGCCGAGCGTGACGCGCTGATCGCGAAGCTCGACGCCTACTGGCAACCGCAAGCGCACAGGCTGCGCTGAAAACACGACGGTGCACGCCGCGCGCGTTTGCCCGCGAGTCGTCTCCATCGCTTCATCGTTCGATAAGAAGACTTGATCATGACTCAGATCGATCCTCCAAGGGGACTTCCTTCGGGGCGCCCCCCAAGGGGACTTCCTTCGGGGCGCATGCGCAATGCGCAACGCATCGCCTATCGGGCGAAGCTGCTCTCGTTCAAGGATGATCCCGCGTGCTCGGACGATGCGGTGGCCTTCGAGGAAGACGGCCTTCTGATCGTCGAAGACGGGTACGTTCTCGCCCACGGCGCGTATGCTGCGCTCGCCGGGCAGCTGACGCCCGCAACCAACATGCGCGACCTGCGCGGCAAGCTGATAGTGCCGGGCTTCATCGATACGCATCTGCACTATCCCCAAACGGACATGATCGCCTCGCCGGCGGAGGGCCTTTTACCCTGGCTCGAAAGCTATACGTTTCCAACCGAGCGGCGCTTTGGCGAGCGGGCCCATGCAGAGGAAACGGCAAGCTTCTTTCTGGACCAACTGCTTGCCTGCGGCACGACGACCGCGCTCGTCTATTGCACGGTGCACAAGGAGTCGGTCGATGCGTTTTTCGCAGCGAGCGAAGCGCGAAATCTGCGCATGATCGCAGGCAAGGTACTCATGGACCGAAACTGCCCGGACTTTTTGCGAGACACGGCGCAGTCGGGATATGACGACAGTGCCGAACTCATCGCGCGGTGGCACGGACGAGGACGAAACCTTTACGCCCTCACGCCGCGATTCGCCGCGACCTCGACGCCCGAGCAGCTCCAAGCGTGCGGTGCGCTTGCGCGCCAGCATGCGGACGTCTTCATCCAGACACACGTCGCCGAGAATGTCGACGAAGTCAAGTGGATCGCCGAACTCTTTCCCGGACACAGGAGCTATCTCGACGTCTACGATCGTCACGGGCTGCTGCGCCGCCGCGCCGTCTACGGCCACTGCATCCACTTCGACGACCACGACCGCGCACGGATGGCACAAGCCGGCGCCGTCGCGTCGCACTGCCCCACGTCGAACCTCTTTCTCGGCAGCGGCCTCTTCGATTTCACCAAAGCGGGCGCGCACGGTATGCCGGTCACGCTCGGCACCGACGTCGGCGGCGGCACGTCGTTCTCGATGCTCCAGACAATGAACGAAGCGTACAAGGTTGCGCGAATGACGGGACATCACCTCACCGCCGCGCGCATGTTCTGGCTCGCCACGGCGGGCGCGGCGCAGGCACTCGATCTCGACGACAAGATCGGCACGCTCGCGCCGCGCACGGAGGCCGATTTCATCGTGCTCGACCCGCAGGCGACGCCGCTGCTTGCGCGGCGCACCGCGCGCGCCGAAACGATCGAAGAATGGCTCTTCGCGTTCGCATTGCTCGGCGACGATCGAGCAGTACTCGAGACCTACGTAGCGGGATCCTGCGTGCACCGGCGCGATCAGTGAGCGAAATCTTTATCGAGCGGAATGCGCACGGTGCGGACGACGCCGTTGCCAAGGGGAAAGTCGGCCAGCGCACTACGCACGAGATACGGCATGACTCGTACGAGCGACGGGTCCTCGCTCGTATTGCGCGCAGTGACTTTGTAGACCTCCCGGCCGGAGGCGCGATCTGTCACACGAATGCCGAGCGAATGCGTATAGACGGGGTATGACTGACTGACATTGCCGGAAGGAGGATATGGGCCGAACGGTCCCCAAGGGTCCATCCGCCACCAGTAAGGGCCGGGCCATGGATTCCCGTAATACACCGGCTGAGCAACCGTCATCGTCGCGGCATGAATCGAGTACGTAAGGCCGACCAGGTAGTGCGCTTGCCCGCTCGGCACCGGCTTGAACGAGTGGATTTCGAGCTCGTTGGCGGCCAGGCGCTCATAGGTGGTCTGTTCGATGCTGTCTTCCTGGCGCGGGGAGCGCCAAAACGCATACGTGCGCATCGCGTCGCTGCCGCTCCATTCCGAAAACGCCGTCACCTGTGTCGTTACATAAGTCGTGCAGCCCGACAGCCACATCGCGCATATTGCAAGCGCTGGCCCCGTCAAGCGTCGCAGTTGCTCCCACTTCGACATCATCTAATCACCCTATCATTAAACGCCGCGCTGCCGTGCGAGCGGTCACCCAAAAATGATACGCCGAGCGGTAGACCTATAGTCGATTGACGAGGAAATGCGAGCCGAACGTCATTGGACCCGACGAGATGCGCCCGGGCTTTGTACAATGGCCGGAATCCTTTTCCCTCCGCCTCTTTTTCGCCATGTCCGATACCGCTACTTCCGCCGTGATTCGCCGGGCCGACTACACCCCGCCGCCCTTCCTGATTGACTCCGTCGCCCTCGAGTTCGACCTCGTGCCCGAGCGCACGATCGTCAAGAGCACCATGCGCGTGCGCCGCAACCCGGACGCCGCGGCAGCGCCGCGACTCGAACTGATGGGCGAAGCGCTCGAACTGGTATCGGTCGCAATCGACGGCACCGCGCATGCGGCGCACCGCGCGCACGAGCACGGCCTTGTTCTCGAAGCGGTACCGGACGATTTCGAACTCACCATCGTGAACACCTGCAAGCCGGCCGACAACACGACGCTGTCGGGCCTTTACGTATCGGGCGGCAACTTCTTCACGCAATGCGAGGCAGAGGGATTCAGGCGCATCACCTACTTTCTGGATCGCCCTGACGTGATGGCCACCTACACGGTGATGCTGCGGGCCGACAAATCGGCCTATCCGGTGCTGCTGTCGAACGGCAATCTGGTCGAAGAAGGCGATTTGCCCGACGGCCGCCACTTCGCGACGTGGGAAGATCCGTTCAAGAAGCCGTGCTATCTGTTCGCGCTCGTCGCCGGCAAGCTCGTCGCGATCGAGGAACGGATCCGCACGGGCTCCGGCAAGGAAAAGCTGCTGCAAGTCTGGGTCGAGCCGCATGATCTCGACAAGACGCGTCACGCCATGGATTCGCTGATCCACTCCATTCGATGGGACGAGGCACGCTTCGGTCTCGAACTCGATCTCGACCGTTTCATGATCGTCGCGGTGAGCGACTTCAATATGGGCGCGATGGAGAACAAAGGGCTCAACATCTTCAATACGAAGTACGTCCTGGCCAATCCGGAGACGGCAACGGACACCGATTTCGGCAACATCGAAGCCGTTGTCGGCCATGAGTATTTCCACAACTGGACAGGCAACCGCGTCACCTGCCGCGACTGGTTCCAGCTGAGCTTGAAGGAAGGCTTGACCGTCTTTCGCGATCAAGAGTTTTCGGCCGACATGCAAGGCGGCGCAACCGATGAAGCGGCGCGCGCGGTGAAGCGCATCGAGGACGTGCGCGTGCTGCGCCAGATGCAGTTTGCCGAAGACGCGGGCCCGATGGCGCATCCGGTGCGGCCCGAAAGCTACGTCGAGATCAACAACTTTTACACGATGACCGTCTACGAAAAGGGCTCGGAAGTCGTGCGGATGTACCAAACGCTGTTCGGCCGCGACGGCTTTCGGCGCGGCATGGACCTTTACTTCCAGCGCCATGACGGACAGGCGGTCACCTGCGACGATTTCCGCCACGCGCTCGCCGATGCGAACGGCCGCGACCTCGCGCAATTCGAGCGCTGGTACAGCCAGGCGGGAACGCCGCGTGTTGCCGTGCGAACCGCCTATGACGCAGCCGCACGCCGCTACACGGTGACACTCGCGCAACATTACGGTGAAGCGGCGCCGGCCACGCGCGAGACTCAAAACGGGCCGCGTTTGATTCCGTTTGCAATTGGCCTGATCGACCGCAACGGCACCGATTTGCCGCTTCGCCTCGAAGGCGAGCCGGCCGCCGCCGGCACGACGCGCGTCCTCGAGCTGACGCAAGCCGAGCAGACGTTCACATTCGTCGATGTCGCGCAGGCGCCGCTTCCGTCGCTGCTGCGCAACTTCTCGGCACCCGTCATCGTCGAATACGACTACACGAACGACGAACTTGCGTTCCTGCTCGCCCATGACAGCGATCCGTTCAACCGCTGGGAGGCAGGCCAGCGGCTCGCCATGCGGGAACTGCTCGCGCTCGCCGCGCGCGCGGCTTCAAAGAAGCCGCTTTCGTTCGACGATTCCGTCGTCGCGGCTTTTGCGCGCGTAGTGACGGACGAGAGCCTCTCGCCGGCGTTCCGCGAGTTGGCGCTCGTGCTGCCGTCCGAGTCGTATCTGGCCGAGCAGATGACCGAAGCCGATCCAGCCGCGGTGCATGCCGCCCGGCAGTTCATGCGCAAGCGCCTTGCCACGGGCCTGCGCACCGAATGGCTCGCGCTCTACGAGCGTCACACGGCGCCAGGGCCGTACGAACCGACGCCGCAAGCGGCCGGACGTCGTGCGCTGAAGAACCTCGCGCTCGCCTACCTTGCCGAGCTTGATGATCCGACCGAAGCGATTGACCTCGCCCAAGCGCAATATGAACACGCGAACAACATGACCGATCGAGCCGCTGCGCTCTCGGCGTTGCTTATTGCCTCCGCGACCGGCAACACTGCACCTGCAGAACGCGCGCTCGAGGACTTCTACCAGCGCTTCGAGCGCGAGCCGCTCGTCATCGACAAATGGTTCGCCATGCAGGCGATGCAACGCGGCAGCACAGCACGCCCAACTATCGGCGTCGTACGCAAGCTGATGGCGCACCCGGCATTTACGTTACGCAACCCGAACCGCGCGCGGTCGCTCATCTTCAGCTTTTGCTCGGGCAATCCTGCGCAGTTCCACGCGGCCGACGGTTCGGGCTACGCATTCTGGGCCGAACAGGTGATCGCACTCGATGCGTTGAACCCGCAAGTGGCCGCGCGCCTTGCACGGGCGCTCGAACTCTGGCGACGCTACGCGCCTGCGCTTGGCGAGCGCATGCGCGAGGCCCTCGAGCGCGTGGCCGCACGCGTGTCATCGCGAGATGTGCGCGAGATCGTAGAAAAAGCGCTTGGCTAAAGGCAGAAAATCGTAATGGCTCGCACGCTGGGGAGCGCAGATTGCACGATGGGCGGCGCCTCCCGTGGCACATCCAGCAGCGAATCGACCGGCACCCCGCGTGCCGGCGAGTAAAATCCACGACATCCCCCTGGCTTTCCGGAGACCGCATGTCATTGCATCGACGCACCACCCTCACGAAGTACCTGATCGAGCAGCAACGCGAAACAAACAATTTGCCTGCCGATTTGCGCCTATTGATTGAAGTCGTCGCGCGCGCGTGCAAGCTCATCAGCTATCACGTCAGCAAAGGCGCATTGGGCGAGGCGCTAGGTACCGCCGGCACCGAGAATGTCCAAGGCGAAGTACAAAAGAAGCTCGATATCCTTTCGAACGAAATCCTGCTCGACGCCAACGAGTGGGGCGGCAACCTTGCCGCGATGGCGTCCGAAGAGATGGAGAAGCTCTTCCCGATTCCCGCCAACTACCCACGCGGTGAATACCTGCTCGTGTTCGACCCGCTCGACGGCTCGTCGAACATCGACGTCAACGTCTCGATCGGCACGATCTTTTCCGTTTTGCGCTGCCCGCACGGCAGTGAAGCGACCGAAGAGTCGTTTCTCCAGCCCGGCACTCAGCAAGTGGCGGCGGGCTACGCCGTCTATGGGCCGCAAACGGTGCTCGTGCTCACTACGGGTACCGGTGTGAATGGCTTCACGCTCGATCGCGAACTCGGTTCATGGGTGCTGACGCATCCGAACATGCGCATTCCCGAAGACACGCGTGAGTATGCGATCAACGCATCGAACGCAAGGCACTGGTATGCCCCGGTGCAACGGTACGTAGACGAGCTCGCCGCGGGAAAGACGGGTCCCCGTCAGGCAGATTTCAACATGCGGTGGATCGCATCAATGGTGGCGGACGTGCATCGCATCCTGAACCGCGGCGGCATCTTCATGTACCCGGCCGACAAGCGCACGCCTGACAAGCCCGGCAAGCTACGGCTCATGTACGAAGCAAATCCGATGTCATTCATCGTCGAGCAGGCGGGCGGCGCCGCAACAAACGGCAAAGAGCGCATTCTCGATGTCCAGCCCACGAGCCTGCACGAGCGAGTGGCCGTCTTCCTCGGATCGAAAAACGAGGTTGAACGCGTGACGCGCTACCACGCGGAAGAACAAGCGGAAAAAGTTTAACGAAGGGGCTTGTCAACCGCCCCGACCTGTCTCTATAATCTCGTTTCTCCGGTTGCCGGAATAGCTCAGACGGTAGAGCAGCGCATTCGTAATGCGAAGGTCGGGGGTTCGATTCCTCTTTCCGGCACCAAAAAGAATCAAGCAGATCAAGCAAAAAGCCCAGTCCTCGTGACTGGGCTTTTTGCTTTCGGGCGTCATGTAACCGCCATGCACCCGATTCAGTCAACACGCGGCACGGTATCAGCGCTTCCCGCGCGTCGTTGCGCGCCATCGCGGCCCGAGATGGCCACCGTGCCGTGCGCAACCG
>JAXDQB010000094.1:0-3482 GCA_034668065.1 Paraburkholderia sp. | reverse complement strand
CCAGCCGTCTAATGCTGCCGATATTGCCTTCGGCATCCGTGAGTTCTTTGGTGTTGGGAATGATACTGGACTGAACATACTCAAAGCGCTGTTGCGCCTGATTAAGCCGCCACAAGCCGATGCCGCCGACAAAAAGCAGCGCAAGAAGGGCTGTGGTTAAGGTAACAATCAACCGCCTGGTAATCGTCATTTGTCTCTTCTCTTTCTAAAAAAGCTATATGGCATGGTTATCGGCACAAATTGAATGGCGCTGAAGGGGGAATGTCCAAAATTTCTGGATTGCAAAGTTGGCGCGTCAGCGTCATCACCGGAAATTTGCGCGAAAAAGCTTAAAAGGGATTGCTTGGCCGGTTTGCGGCCCCCGGCAGGGGCGGTGCGCGCAAGCGTATTTCCACGCATCTCGCGCAGTGCTCACCGAGGATTTTTGGTCTTGATACCCTGGAACAATGCATCACGCATCCGAACACTGAAATTTTCCATGAATACGCAAACCGATCAGAACGTCGGTGACGTCGAATCTCCTGCCCAGTGGCGCGAGCACGAAATGCTGTTGCTGCAGCAGGTGATGGCGTTCGTCGGCAAAAGCCTTTCCCCGCATCCCGTGTTTCGCGAAATGCTCCACTTGATGTCGGAACTGCTCGGCTTGAACCGGGGAAGGATCGTATTGCGCGACGAGGGGCAAAACACCTGTCGGATCCGCCATGCGTACGGACTGACGCAGCAGGAGATGGAACGCGGCTGTTACGAACTCGGCGAAGGGATCACCGGCCGCGTCTTGCGCAATGGCCAATTGACCATCGTGCAAGACATCGATGCCGAACCAAATTTTTTGGGGCGGGCAGTGGAGCGTTCGAAACTCCCGCCCGGCTCCGTATCGTTCATTGCGTTGCCGATCGTGGTCGATCGCCATACGGTGGGCGTCCTCGCCTGCCATCGGATTCGCAGGCGGGTGAGGGCGCTCGCGGATGACATGACGCTGCTGCGCATCCTGGCGACCCTCGCAGGACAGCTCTTGCAGCTGGAGGCGAGCCTTCAGGAGAAGACCGACGCTCTTGAGCGGCGAAATGCCGCACTAGCTCGAGCGCTCGAATCCGCCAGCGCCCGCTACGGGATTATCGGGACATCGCCAAGGCTCCTGCAAGCGATCTCCGAACTCGAGCGCGTCTCCGATTCCTCCGCGAGCGTGCTGCTGCTCGGCGAATCGGGCACCGGCAAGGAGCTTTTTGCGCGGGCCTTGCACCTTTCCAGCCCGCGCCGCGACAGGGCGTTCATCAAGATCAATTGCGCGGCCATCCCTGACACGCTGTTCGAATCGGAGTTGTTCGGCTATGAGCGGGGCGCGTTCACCGGGGCTGCAACGACGCGTGCCGGCTGGTTCGAGCAGGCAGATGCCGGGACCATCTTTCTCGACGAGATCGGTGAGTTACCGCTAACGATGCAGACGAAGCTGCTGCGAACGCTTCAAGAGGGGACAATCACGCGCCTGGGTGGTAAGCAGGAGATTCGAGTGGATGTCCGCTTGGTTGCAGCCACCAATCGCGATTTGCGCACTGAAGTCGCGCGCGGAGCGTTTCGGCAGGACCTTTTCTATCGGCTCAATGTCATTCCAATTCATCTGCCGTCGCTCGCGGAGCGCAGCGAGGATATCCGCGAGCTTGCGCTGCATTTCATCAGCCACGCGAATCAGGTGAACCAGCGCAATGTGAACTTGACAGCCGCCGCACTCGTGCGGCTGCAGCAGTATTCCTGGCCAGGAAACATCCGCGAACTGGCCAACTTAATCGAACGTATCGTGCTACTGGCCGATCGGCCATTTCTTGATGCGGCCGATATCGAGCGCTTCCTTCCGCAGGAGGAAGATTGCGGCTCCATTGCGCCAGGCTCGGCGAACCCCAATGCTGTTGGCGAACTGACCGGCGCCTCGGCGAGTGCGCGGCAGGCTAACACGTCGCTGGCGGTCCGTCCGTATGGGCGCTTCAGTTCGCATACTTCCGACGTGTTGACGCAGACGCTCGAGCAATGCGGGGGCAATAAGTCGCGCGCGGCGCAAATGTTGGGGATGACAGTGCGCCAATTCAGCTACAGGTGGAACAAGCTCGGATTGCCGAACCGTTAGCGTCGCGGGTGAGCAATGCCGACATTGTCTACAATGTCGTCGTCCTCTCGCCCGACATTCGCGGGTATGTCGAGCGCGTGCATCGCTGGAAGGTCTGTCAAACAAGGCTTCAAAGCGTATTTTCGAAATGCTGGCATAGCCCTTGCCTACAAGGGCCGCGGACGCAGCTTTGCGTGACTGTTGCGCTCAGCGACACCTTTCCATCAGGAGCCAGCTTTGACCACCGAAACCACTAAGACCATCTCCGCCTACTTGCGCCCGATCGACCGCGACGGCCTGCTGGCCTTCGCCGAAAAAGGCCGCAACAACCCCGGCGCACGTGGCAAGAACAACGTTCACACCGTCATGCACGGGCAATATCGTTCCCTGAGCTATGTCGGCAATCATGAGCCTGTTGTCGTGGACGAGCCGCTGCATCTCTTCGGCGAAGACACAGCGCCGGCCCCCGGCGAAATCGTCTTGTCTGGCCTCGGTGGTTGTCTCGCCGTCGGCATTACGGCAGTTGCCACGTGGAAGCAGGTCAAGCTGTCAAAGCTTGAAATTTTCCTTGAGGCCGACATCGGCAACCCTGCAGCGTGGGGCGCAGGCGGTGCGCAAATGCAGCCGCCGCAAATGGGCTTTCAGGCGATTCGCGTGAAGGTGCTGGTTGAGGGCGATGCGACCCGAGACGAACTTGACGAGATCGTGCGTCAAGCGAATTTTTACTCGCCGGTTGCAAACTCGATGCGCAATCCGATCCCGATGAGCGTCGCGCTGGCGGACTGAAGCCGCTTATTGATAGTCACCGGCTGATTTGGCGGTCAACAAGGAACATCATCATGGAAAGCGCACTGATATCGGGTGGCGCGTGCGTCGATCGCTGGACCGACGATCAAGTCATGTCGGAGGTGGGCGGCATCGCGCGCGGTCCGCTTGCAGCTGTCGCCTCACGGATCGACACCGAGGGATATTACCCGCTCGACATCATGGCGGCGCTTGGATCAGCCGGTGCGCTCGGTGTGCACCTGGATCTTCACGGCGCGCGTTTCGGTTTGTCGATCGACGCGATGCACGAAGTCAGCCGAGTCTGCGGTTCGACTGGCTTCCTCATGTGGGCGCATGACGTCTGCGGCCTCTACATGGAGCAGTCGGGTAACCCCGGCTTGAAAGAGCGGCTCGCCGCGCACGCAGCCGGCCGTACCTTTGGTGGCACGGCGCTGTCGAATCCGATGAAAGCGCTTTCCGGCATCGAACCCATGATGTTGCGCGCTACTCGCACCGCTGGCGGCTATCTGGTCAACGGGACTTTGCCTTGGGTCAGCCATATCGCCCCCGGACAATATTGTGGCGCAGTCGCCGCTGTGCAGCGAGATGACGGGTCGGTTTC
>JAXDQB010000093.1:0-3003 GCA_034668065.1 Paraburkholderia sp. | reverse complement strand
CGGGGAACAACAAAACAACATCAACTATGCGCGAACTCGAGAAAACCGCTTTCCCGAAAGTGGGTCCGCTGAGTTTTTCTGAGTTTTGCGAGGTCTTGCCGGGTCTTGCTCTGAAGCGGTTCTCTTTACGCAAAAGAGCCCGTCGTCATGAACGGGCTCTTAGCATGCATTTTTTTGGCTCCCCGACCTGGGCTCGAACCAGGGACCTACGGATTAACAGTCCGGCGCTCTACCGACTGAGCTATCGGGGAACAACAGCAGAGAAATGAGATTCTATGGTGCGTTATCCGTCCTGTCAATACCCTGTGCTAGGGGGCGCGCTTTCGACTACGACTGCACGGGAAATACTACACTGCGGTATGCGTGCTGAAACCGCCGGACGACGAATGACGATGCGCATGGAAGCAGGACCGGCCGCCGCGCGCTGTGCGCCCGCCGGCCCGTCGCGGCGCGTCATTTTTGACGCCGACCCAGCCGGATGTGGCCGCCCGCCGTTTATCGCTCGAGCAGGTTCAGCTTTTCGCTGACGTCTTTCCATTGGTCCGCTTCAGGCAGCGAGCCTTTGGTTTTAGTGATGCTCGGCCAGCCCTTCGCGAGTTCGGAATTGAGGGCGACGAATTGCTGCTGATCGCCAGGGACGTCTTCCTCCGCGTAAATCGCATTTACCGGGCACTCGGCCACGCAGACGGCGCAGTCGATGCATTCATCGGGATCGATCGCGAGGAAGTTGGGACCTTCGCGAAAGCAGTCCACCGGACATACGTCGACGCAGTCCGTGTATTTGCACTTGATGCAGCTTTCGGTCACAACGTGAGTCATTCAAGCTCCTGCATACAGAGATATCGGGGAAACAGATGCGTTATAAGAACAGGATATTGTAGCGTAATGCGCGGGCTCGACGGTTCGCTGGCCTTAAAGGTTGCTTAGATCGATTCGTGATTAGTTTATGGGGACCACCGTTGGCGGCATGGCCGGACTGCTGTGATGGCTGTTCGGCCGCCGCGGCGCGGTTCGGGTAACATGCGACCACGGCGGGCGCGGTGCCCGACGCGGTCCGACGTTCGCAGTCCAGCTAACACCATGATCATTACTTCGCTGCTCGATACCGACCTCTATAAGTTCACGATGATGCAGGTCGTGTTGCATCATTTCCCCGGGGCGACGGTGGAATACCGGTTTCGCTGCCGCACGCCGCACACGAACCTGGTGCCATACGTTGACGAACTCCGCGAGGAGGTGCGCAAGTTGTGTCAATTGCGGTTCGATGAGGACGAGCTCGACTACCTTCGCCGCATGCGCTTCATTAAGAGCGACTTCGTCGATTTTCTCGCGCTCTTTCATCTGAATGAGAAGTGCATCTCGAACAACCCCTCCCCGAACGGGAGCGGCGAAATCGACATCGTCATCGTCGGGCCGTGGCTGCACACGATCCTCTTCGAGATTCCGGTGCTCGCGATCGTCAATGAGGTCTATTTCCGCAACACGCAGCGCCGGCCCGACTTTCAAATTGGCCGCGACCGGCTGCACGAGAAAATCGAGTTGCTCGCCGCGCGGCCCGATCTGGCCGATTGCAAGATTGCCGATTACGGCACGCGCCGGCGCTTTTCGAAGCGCTGGCACGAAGAGGTGATCCTAGCGCTGAAGAGCGGGATCGGCGCCCAGCTCGCCGGCACGAGCAACGTCTACTATGCGAAGAAGCACGGCCTCACGCCGCTCGGCACGATGGCGCACGAATACCTTCAGGCATGCCAGGCGCTTGGTCCGCGTCTTCGCGACTCTCAGATCTACGGCTTCGAGACGTGGGCGAAGGAATATCGCGGCGATCTGGGCATCGCGCTCTCCGATGTCTACGGGATAAAGGCGTTTCTGCGCGATTTCGATATGTACTTCTGCAAGCTTTTCGACGGCGCGCGGCACGATTCGGGCGACCCGTTCGAATGGGGCGAGGCGCTTTTGCGTCATTACGAGGAAAACCGCTGCGATGCTCGCACGAAGGTGCTGGTGTTCTCGGACGCGCTCGATATTCCGAAGGTACTCCAGCTTTACGAGCGGTTTCGCGGACGATGCCGCCTTGCGTTCGGCGTCGGCACGAATCTCACCAACGATCTCGGCTACGGGCCGCTGCAGATCGTCATTAAGATGGTCCGCTGCAACGGTCAGCCCGTTGCGAAGGTGTCCGACTCGCCGGGCAAGAACATGTGCGACGACAAGGCCTATCTTGCCTACCTGCTTCAGGTCTTCGGCATCGAGACACCCGCCGAGGTCACGGCGGACCAGGCGGCGGGATGAGACCAGGCGAAAATGCGGGCAAAAGCGCCGCAAAGCGTGGCAGGGAGTAGGCGCGCCGAAATCTCCGTCGATGGCGCGAAGCCCGTCGCGACTTGCCGTTTGGCCGGTTTATCCCAAAAAAGACGGCCGGTATAATCGGCCTTCTACATTGCCTCGCGAAAACAGGAGAAAGGCCATGGACACATCGGCGGCACGCCGCAACATCCTCGCGCGCATACGCGCGGCGAGCGGCCGCGGAGCGCAGCCGGAGCCGGCCGAACGCGAGGCGGTGGACGATTATCTCGCGCGCCATCCTGCCGGTCCGCGCCCGCCAATGCCTGCCGACGCGGCGGGGCTGGTTACGCGGTTCATCAAGGAAGCGCAACTTCTGGCCACCACCGTCGACGAGGTCGAGACGTTGGCCGACGCGCCCGCTGCGGCGCTACGCTACCTGAGCGCGAATGGCCTGCCGGTGCGCGCCGTCGCCTGGCAGGCGCTCGAGGCTTTGCCGTGGGCGCAGGCAGGCCTCGCCGTAGAATTCCGCAAGCCGCAGGGCACCGATCTCGTCGGCATCACGGGCTGCTTTTGCGCAACGGCTGAAACGGGCTCGCTCGAGATGCTTTCGGGGCCGGGCTTCGAGGTCTCCGCGGCGCTGCTGCCCGAGACCCACCTCGCCCTCGTGCCGGTGTCGCGTATCGTCTCAGGGCACGAGGAAGCGTTTGAGCTGATGCGCGT
>JAXDQB010000092.1:0-2754 GCA_034668065.1 Paraburkholderia sp. | reverse complement strand
GCGAAGGCGGCTGCACCTGCGAAGCCGGCTGCACCTGCGAAGGCGGCTGCACCTGCGAAGCCGGCTGCACCTGCGAAGGCGGCTGCACCTGCGAAGCCGGCTGCACCTGCGAAGGCGGCTGCACCTGCGAAGCCCGCTGCGGCAAAGAAGGCGGCCCCCGCGAAGAAGGTTGCAGAGAAAGCAGCACCTGCTGCCAAGAAGGCCGCAGCGAAGAAGGTCGCCCCTGCGGCGCCGGTTGCCCCTGCGGCTCCTGCTGCCCCTGTGGCTCCTTCTTCAGGCGCCAAGTCGGCTCTCAATCCGGCCGCGGCATGGCCGTTTCCGACGGGCAGCCGTCCGTAGAGCGCTAAGACGAGTGGGGGCGCTTGCGCCACACTCATTAATCGAAACCCCGTCGTCGGCTTATCGGCGGCGGGGTTTTTTCATGGTCAAACTGATTCCGGGTTGAAACATTGCCCTTTCTTTTTTTGGTCGATCGGGCCTGTTCAATGGGTCACACGGGTGACGCCGCCGCTCGACAATAGCCGGACGCGCTCGCCGGCGCGGAAGATTTCGCCGCCCGCGCTTTGCGTGATGGCGCGAAAATCGCCATTGTCGAGGCGCACGGTAAGCTCCAAGCCCGTCTGCTTTGCAACGCCGTTTTCGATCGCGTTGCCCGCCACCGCACCGGCGATGCCGCCGATGATTGCCGTGACGATCGAGCCTTTGCCACCACCGATCGCGCTGCCGGCCACCGCACCGACTGCTCCGCCGCCGATGGCGCCGAGCCCGCTCGGCTGGCCGTCGTTCGAGCTGATCGTGACGGCGCGCACGCTCTCGATCGTGCCAAAACGCACCGTAGCTTCGCGTCGTGCCTCGCCGGCCGTGTAGACGTCCGCCGAGCTGCTGTTGTAGGCGCAGCCCGTTACCGCCAGCATGCCGGCAGTCATCGTGGCAAGCGCCGCATGTGTCGTTGTTCTCATCGTGTCTCGCTCTCCAATAACAATTACCGCAGGCTGTAACCAAAAGCCTGCGCGAACCGCCTATCGATTTCGTCGCGAGCGGGCGCATAGGTTTGAGGACCTGCGTGCTCGATCTTGAGCGAACCCATCAGGCTTGCCAAACGGCCCGTCGTCGCCCAGTCCATGCCGTTTTCGATGCCGTAGAGCAAGCCGCCTCGAAACGCGTCGCCGCAGCCTGTCGGATCGACGACGCGGGCGGGCGTGACTGCGGGAACCTCCTCGCAGCGGCCTGCATGATGGATGTGCGCGCCGTGTTCGCCGTAGGTGACGACAAGCGCCTCGACACGGCTTGCGATTTCCTCCAGCGACCAACCTGTCTTATTGCTTACGAGTTTCGCTTCGTAGTCGTTGACCGCCACGTAATTGGCAAGTTCAATCGCGCGGCGCAGCGCCTCGCCGGTAAAGAGCGGCAGGCCCTGGCCGGGATCGAACACGAATGGCACGCCGGCTGCGGCAAGCTTTTCCGTATGCTGGATCATGCCTTCATAGCCGTCCGGCGCGACGATGGCGAGCGTGATGCCGCGCGCCTCGTCCGCACGATTCCGGTGTGACTCCATCATCGCGCCCGGGTGGAAGGCGGTGATCTGATTATTGTCCAGATCCGTCGTGATCATGGCCTGCGCCGAGTACGCATCGGGGACGACGAGGACATGTTCCTTTGCGAGGCCGAGGCTGCCGAGTCGGTCGAGGTAGGGTTGCGCGTCGACCGAACCGAGCGCTGCCATGACTCGCGCATCCCCGCCAAGCAGGTTGAGCGCATAGGCGATGTTGCCGGCACAGCCGCCAAACTCCCGGCGCATCGTGGGCACGAGAAAGCTCACGTTCAGAATGTGGACTTGCTCGGGCAGGATGTGGTCGCGAAAGCGCCCCTGGAAAGTCATGATGTTGTCGTAGGCGAGCGAGCCGCAAATCAGCGTAGCCAAAGCAAATTTTCCTGATGGTCGGGGTTTGGGGGAGGGATTTTGCCGATTACTTGAGGGCGTTTAGCGCCGCGTCATAGTTCGGTTCGTTTTTAATCTCGCCGACGAGTTCGCTATGCAGCACCTTGTCGTGCTCGTCGAGCACGACGACAGCGCGTGCCGTCAATCCTACGAGCGGACCGGTCGTGACGTCGACGCCATAGGCCTTTGCAAAGTCGCGGCCGCGAAACGTCGATGCCGTGATGACGTTCTCGATGCCCTCCGTCGTGCAAAAACGCGACGCCGCGAACGGCAAATCGCCAGAAATGACGATGACGACCGTGCCGGTCAGCTTCGCCGCGGCTTCGTTGAACTTGCGCGTCGAGGTGGCGCAAGTTGGCGTGTCGAGGCTCGGCACGATGTTGAGCACTTTGCGCTTGCCCGCGAAATCGCCGAGCGTCACCGGCTTGAGATCCTTGCCGACGAGCGAGAACTCTGGCGCTTTCTGGCCCGCAGTCGGAAACGTGCCGCCGATTTCGATCGGGTTGCCACCCAGCGTGACTTGACTCATGTTGTGCTCCGGAATTTCATCCTGGTTGTCGCAGTTGCGAGGAAGCGGGCGTGGCCGGACAGCGTGTTCGGCCTTGCCTGCGGGGCCTACGGGTAAAAAATCTGCACTCGGAAATTCGTGGCGACGGCGTTACCGCTGTCGAGCCGCACGATCATAGTCTGCGTCGCGTTAGGGGGAAGCCCCGCCGCGATTGCCGTGCCTGGCGGCGCATAGTCTTGTGGCCAAAGGACGCGCCGAATCGCGACTTCGTTTTTCTCATCGAAAAGCGTCAATTCGATAGCGGGGT
>JAXDQB010000091.1:0-4702 GCA_034668065.1 Paraburkholderia sp. | reverse complement strand
GGTGAATTCATGACGCTCACGCGCGGTACGGGCCTCATGAGCCACGTGTTTGACGAATACGCGCCCGTCAAGGACGGCTCGCTTGGCGAGCGACGCAACGGCGTGTTGATCTCGCAGGACGATGGCGGCGCCGTCGCGTATGCACTCTGGAAGCTGCAGGACCGCGGGCGCATGTTCGTGAAGCCCGGCGATGCGTTGTACGAGGGCATGATCATCGGCATCCACAGTCGGGACAATGATCTCGTCGTCAATCCGATCAAGGGCAAGCAGCTCACCAACGTCCGTGCATCGGGCACCGACGAGGCCGTGCGGCTTGTTCCGCCCGTCCAGCTCTCGCTCGAATACGCGGTCGAGTTCATCGATGACGACGAGCTCGTCGAAGTCACGCCGCAGTCGATCCGTCTGCGCAAGCGCCATCTGAAGGAGCACGAGCGCCGTCGGGCCAGCCGCGAGACCTCGTTCGACTGAACGAAAGGGCGCCGGACCCTGATAACCGGCATCGCCCCGCGCAGTCTGCCATGCAGGCGGAGCAAAAATGACGAAAAGCCGCTCTTTGAAGCGGCTTTTCGTCATTTCGGGCCGCGTCCACGGCGATCTCGAGCGTGTGATCTGTGCTATTCTCCGATTGCTAGTCCAGGTCCTTCCAAGCAAGACTTGATTCGCAATCCGCTAAACGGTCAGGCCGTGTCGCGGAAGGTTGAGTAACCCGCTATTTCTCGAGAAACTCGAAGAAAGGTGAGCGTAAAAATGATGAAGCAGTTTCAGCTGAACTCGTACCTGTTCGGCGGCAATGCTCCGTACGTCGAGGAGCTGTACGAGCAATATCTGGACAATCCGGCGTCAGTGCCGGACAACTGGCGCCAGTACTTCGACGCGTTGCAAAACGTTCCGGCCTCCGACGGATCGAACGCGAGCGATGTGGCCCATGGTCCCATCGTCGAATCGTTCGCGCAGCGCGCGAAAGCCAATGCTTTCATTCCTCGCGAAGCCGGTGAGAACCTTGCTACGGCGCGCAAGCAGGTCCACGTTCAGTCCCTCATCGGTGCTTATCGCTTCCTCGGCTCCCAATGGGCCAACCTCGATCCGCTGAAGCGCCGCGAGCGCCCCTCCATCCCCGAGCTTGAACCTGCGTTCTACGACTTCTCCGAAGCCGACATGGACCAGACGTTCAGTGCCAGCAACCTTTACTTCGGGTTCGAGCAGGCGTCGCTGCGCGAGATCGTCAAGGCGTTGCGCGACACTTACTGCGGGACGATCGGCGCTGAATTCATGTACGTCAGCGATCCCGAGCAAAAGCGCTGGTGGCAGGAGCGTCTGGAGTCGATTCGCGCAACCCCCCAATTCCCGGCTGAGAAGAAAAAACACATTCTCAACCGTTTGACTGCTGCCGAAGGCCTCGAGCGCTATTTGCATACGCGCTATGTCGGCCAGAAGCGCTTCTCCCTCGAAGGCGGCGAGAGCTTCATCGCGGCGATGGACGAAGTCGTCCATCGCGCGGGCGCCAAGGGCGTACAGGAAATCGTGATCGGCATGGCCCACCGCGGCCGCTTGAACGTGCTCGTGAATACGCTGGGCAAAATGCCGTCCGATCTCTTCGCGGAGTTCGAAGGCAAGCATGTCGACGACCTCCCGGCCGGCGACGTGAAGTACCACAAGGGCTTTTCGTCGGATATGGCCACGGAAGGCGGACCCGTTCACCTCTCGCTCGCGTTCAACCCGTCGCATTTGGAGATCGTCAATCCTGTCGTGGAAGGGTCGGCGAAGGCTCGTATGGACCGCCGCGGCGACGACAACGGTTTGCAAGTGCTGCCGGTTCAGATTCACGGGGACGCCGCCTTCGCGGGCCAGGGCGTCGTGATGGAAACGCTGAACCTCGCGCAGACACGCGGTTATGGCACGCACGGCACGCTGCACATCGTCATCAACAACCAGATTGGCTTTACCACGTCCGATCCGCGCGATGCGCGCTCCACGCTGTATTGCACGGACGTCGTCAAGATGATCGAGGCGCCTGTGCTGCACGTGAACGGCGACGATCCCGAAGCCGTCGTGCTCGCGACGCAACTGGCGATCGATTTCCGGATGCAGTTCCACAAGGATGTCGTGGTCGACATCGTCTGCTTCCGCAAGCTCGGGCACAACGAGCAAGATACGCCGGCCGTGACCCAGCCGCTGATGTACAAGAAGATCGCTCAGCATCCGGGCACGCGTGCGCTTTACGCAGAAAAGCTCGTGCAGCAGGGCGTAATTGCGGCCGAAGATGCCGACACCTACGCGAAGGCGTTTCGCCAGGCGATGGACGAGGGCCATCACACGATCGATCCGGTGCTCTCCAACTACAAGAGCAAGTATGCGGTTGACTGGATGCCGTTCCTCAACCGCAAGTGGACCGATGCGGCCGATACGGCCGTTCCGCTTGCCGAGTTGAAGCGCCTTGCCGAGCGCATCACCACGATCCCGCAGAACTTCAAGCTGCACCCGCTTGTCGAGCGCGTCGTCAACGACCGGCGTGCCATGGGGCGCGGCGAAGCGATGCTCGACTGGGGCATGGGCGAGCACCTCGCGTTCGCGTCGCTCGTCGCATCGGGCTATGCGGTGCGCCTCACGGGCCAGGACTCCGGTCGCGGCACGTTCACGCACCGTCACGCCGTGCTGCACGATCAGAACCGCGAGCGCTGGAACGACGGCACGTACATTCCGCTGCAGAATGTGGCCGAGGGCCAGGCGGGGTTTACGGTTATCGATTCGGTGCTGTCTGAAGAAGCCGTTCTCGGTTTTGAATACGGTTATTCCACGGCCGAACCGAACACGCTCGTGGCATGGGAAGGACAGTTCGGCGATTTCGCAAACGGCGCACAGGTTGTTGTCGACCAGTTCATCTCGTCGGGCGAAGTGAAGTGGGGCCGTGTTTCGGGCCTCACGATGCTGCTGCCGCACGGCTATGAAGGGCAGGGGCCGGAGCACTCTTCGGCGCGAATGGAGCGCTACCTGCAGCTGTCGGCCGAGAACAACATGCAAGTGGTCCAGCCGACAACGCCGGCGCAGATGTTCCATCTGCTGCGCCGTCAGATGATCCGCCTCTTTCGCAAGCCGCTCATCGTCTTCACGCCGAAGTCGTTGCTGCGCCACAAGGAAGCGGTCTCCGATCTGTCGGAACTGGCCAACGGGACGTTCCAGACGATCATCGGCGAAGTCGATTCGAGCATCGATGTGAAGAAGGTCAAGCGCGTGCTCGTGTGCTCGGGCCGCGTCTATTACGATCTCGTCGCGCATCGCCGCGAAGCGAAGGCGAACGATGTCGCTATCGTCCGCGTGGAGCAGCTCTATCCGTTCGCACACAAGCAGTTCGAGGCGGAAATCAAGAAGTACGACAACGCGACGGAAGTGGTGTGGGTGCAAGATGAGCCGCAAAACCAAGGCCCATGGTTCTACATCGAACACCACCTGAAGGATGGCATGAAGGACGGGCAGAAGCTGGCCTACAGTGGACGTCCGGCTTCGGCCTCGCCGGCGGTCGGCTATTACGCGAAGCACTACGAGCAGCAGAAGGCGCTCATCGAGGGCGCGTTCGGACGCTTGAAGAGCGCATCGATCGCTAAGTAACCAGATGGAGCGTGCCGGGAAAGCGGGGTGACGCTTTCCCGTATCGCCTGCCGCGCGCGCAAAGTCGAGCGCAGGCATGACGGGCCCGGTTCTCGCTCCCACACCAGATACGAGTTCAGGAAAAGCAAATGGCTATTGTTGAAGTCAAGGTTCCGCAGTTTTCCGAGTCGGTTTCGGAAGGCACGATGCTCCAATGGAAGAAGAAGCCCGGCGAAGCCGTCTCGCGTGACGAAACACTCGTGGAAATCGAGACGGACAAGGTGGTGCTCGAAGTGCCCGCGCCGGAGGCTGGCGTTCTCTCCACGGTGCTCGTCGGGGACGGCGAGATCGTCACGTCGCAGCAGCTCATTGCGCAGATCGATACGGAAGCGAAGGCTGGCGCCGCTGCTGTGCCCGCAGCCGCCGCTGCTCCTGCCATGCCGGCCACGGCCACGGCCGCGGTTGTCCCTGCTCCGTCTGCTTCGGCTGCCGCAATCGCCGGTGCGCCTGCATCGCCCGCTGCCAATAAGCTGATGGCCGAAAAGAACCTGCCGGCGGACCAAGTGCCGGGCACGGGCCGCGACGGCCGCATCACGAAGGGCGACGTGCTCGCCGCGAATGCCCCAGCCGCCGCGACGGCCGCCAAGGCGGCGCCGGCTTCCGCTCCCCCACGCCCGGCGACGGCCACGCCGTCGCTGCCTGACGTGAAGGCCCCGGCGTCGGATGCGTGGCTCGAGAACCGGCCTGAGCAGCGCGTGCCGATGTCGCGTCTGCGCCAGCGCATTGCCGAGCGTCTGCTCGAATCGCAGCAAACGAACGCGATCCTCACCACGTTCAATGAAGTGAACATGGCGCCTGTCATGGATCTGCGCAACAAGTACAAGGACAGGTTCGAGAAGGAGCACGGCGTGAAGCTCGGCTTCATGTCGTTCTTCGTGAAGGCCGCCGTTCATGCGCTGAAGAAATTCCCGCTTGTGAATGCGTCGATCGACGGCACCGACGTCGTCTATCACGGTTACTTCGACATCGGCATCGCCGTCGGCTCGCCGCGCGGACTCGTCGTGCCGATCCTGCGCAATGCCGACCAGATGAGCCTCGCCGATATCGAGAAGAAGATCGC
>JAXDQB010000090.1:0-2931 GCA_034668065.1 Paraburkholderia sp. | reverse complement strand
CTGCTGATTCTCGTCCTCTCGAACGTGATCGGCTATTGCGGCTATCTGAGCCACGGCTGGATCGGCGACAAGATCGGCCGACGCAACACGCTCGCAATCGGCTGGATGTGCGGTGGCCTCGCATTCGCCGGGATGTTGATGGGTCCGGGCAGCTATGCGGTGGTGGTCGCGCTGTACAGCCTGGGTCTGTTCTTTCTGATCGGGCCGTATTCGGCGGCGCTGTTCTTTATCGGCGAAAGCTATCCCACTGCGATTCGCGGTACAGGTAGCTCGATCGTTCATGCGATGGGTCCGGTCGGCGCCATCCTCGCGGGTGTCGGTGTGACCTCGATGCTGAATCACGGCGTGGACTGGTTGCATGCGGCGCTGTGGTTCGGTGCGCTGCCCTGCTTCCTGTCCGGCCTGTTGATCTTCTTCGCGAAACACGTCAACCCGGAACGTATTCATTAATTTATCGCCCTTATCGAGCAGACGAGTCATGAGCGAATCACAACGCACTAAAGTCGCGCTGATCACCGGCGCGGCGAGCGGCATCGGTCAGGCGCTCGCGCTTGCGTATGCGCAAATCGGCGTCGCGGTTGTCGGCGGATACTTTTCGGGCGATCCGCACGACCCACGCGACACCGAATGTCTTGTTTCCGAAGCCGGCGGCCAGTGCGTGATGCATCCCGTCGACGTGAGATCCGTCGACCAGGTCGACGCGTTCGCTGCCGTCGCACTGGCACGCTTCGGACGGGTCGATTTCGCCATCGCGAATGCTGGCCTGCTGCGCGCCGCGCCGCTCACCGAGATGCGCGACGAGCAATGGTTCGAGATGATCGATGTCGATCTGTCCGGCGTGATGCGCACCTTCCGCGCCGCCAGCAGGCATATGTCGGAAGGTGGCGCGATGGTCGCGGTGTCGTCGATTGCGGGCGGCGTCTATGGCTGGGAAAATCATACGCACTACTCCGCAGCGAAAGCGGGCGTGCCCGGGTTGTGTCGCGCGGTCGCGATGGAACTCGCGCCGCGAAAGATTCGCTGCAACGCAGTGATTCCCGGCCTGATCGAAACACCGCAATCGCTCGACGCGGTCAACTCGCTCGGCCCGCAAGGCCTCCTCGAAGCGGCGCGCGGCATTCCGCTGCAACGGGTCGGACGCCCTTCGGAAATCGCCACGCTAATCCGTTTTCTGACCAGCGAGGACGCGTCGTATATCACCGGTCAGGCGATCATCGCGGACGGTGGCTTGACGGTCCGCTGGCCCGGTTGAGTCGCACATCCAGTCAAGGAGAGTCGACCCATGAGCGACACATTTTCACTCGACGGCCGCCGTGCCGTCGTCACGGGCGCGGCGAGCGGCATTGGCGCGGCGATTGCACAGGCGTATGCGTCGACGGGCGCGCGGCTCGTACTGGCGGACCGCGACGTTACACGTCTCGAACAGCAGGCCGACGCCTGCCGCAAGCTGGGCGCAACGGTGCATACCGTCCAAGCCGATGTCGGCGCCGAAGCGGACGCGAATCGTATCGTCGATACCTGCATCGAGGCGCTCGGCGGCATCGATATTCTGGTCAACAACGCGGGCATGCTGACCCAGGCGCGTTGCGTCGATCTCACCACCGATATGTGGGACGAGATGATGCGCGTCGATCTGCGCAGCGTGTTTTTGTGTACGCGTCGCGCGCTAACCTCGATGATCGCGCAACGCTGGGGCCGCATAATCAACGTCGCGTCGCAACTCGGGATCAAAGGTGGCGCGGAATTATCCCACTACTCCGCAGCGAAGGCGGGCGTGATCGGCTTCACCAAATCGCTCGCGCTCGAAGTCGCGCCCGACAACGTGCTGGTCAACGCCATCGCGCCGGGTCCGATCGAAACCGCGCTGGTCGATGGGATCAGCACTGCGTGGAAAACGGCGAAGTCGGCGGAGTTGCCGTTGCGGCGTTTTGGTCGCGCCGAAGAAGTTGCTCCTGCTGCTGTGCTGCTTGCTTCGGACCCCGGCGGGAATCTGTTCGTCGGCCAGACGCTAGGCCCGAATTCGGGCGATGTGATGCCTTGAGCGGCATTCGCTGACAACCCCTGGACAAGCATAATGTGCGGAATGTGTGGCCTGCTCGGCGGCGGCAATCACTGGTCGAATACGACGGTGCCCGCCTCTTCAATTGCGGGCTCGGGTACTGGCGGCAGCTCCAATGCGCGACGCCAGCGACTGTTGCAGGCCTCGCTGGCCAATCGGATTCTGGTGCCGCTGCGGCTGCGTCTCGATGACTTTCACGGGCGATCGTTCGTGCTGTTTTCACCGACCGGTGCGAGCGAATTAGTCGGTGATTTCGCTCAGGTCTGGAAAGCGGCAGAGCGTATGCTCGGCCGTCCGCTCGATCCGCTGACCATGTTCGCTGAAGCATGATCGCCGCTACTTTGGATCAGGAGCCCGCATGAACCTCGCCTACGACATTATTCCGGTCACGCTCGTGACCGGCTTTCTGGGCAGCGGCAAATCCACCTTGCTCGCCGACGTGCTGACCGGCGAAGCCGCGCGCGACACCGCCGTGCTCGTCAACGAATTCGGCGAGATCGGACTGGATCATCTGCTGATGGGCGAAGTGGATGCGCAAACCGTGCTGCTCGAGAACGGCTGCGTGTGCTGCTCGATACGCGGCGAACTGAAGGACGCGCTGGCCGCACTGTTTTCGAAGCGCGCGCGGGGGGACCTGCCCGCATTTTCGCGCGTGGTGATCGAAACCACCGGTCTCGCGACGCCCGCGCCGATTATCGCGACGCTGCTCGCCGATCCGGTGATACGCAGTCACTATGCGTTGAACGTGACCGTTACCGTCGTCGATGCGGTGAATGCCGAGCTGCAACGCGAGCGCTATCCCGAGTGGCTCGCGCAAATTAGTGCGACGGATCGTATCGTGATCAGCAAGGCCGATCTGGTGGGCGCGCAGC
>JAXDQB010000089.1:0-4108 GCA_034668065.1 Paraburkholderia sp. | reverse complement strand
GGCGCTTTGCCAACTCATCGCGGCACGCTCCATGAACTGTGGCGAACGCTTCGGGTAATAGCGAAAAGCGAGGTGCGATTCCGGTGATTATCGAGCGTTCGCTCAAGGCCTGTTCGTACCGATACCCTCGGCGACGAGGGTTAGAGGGGGCTCGTCGCCCACCGTTCGTTTCAATAAGGCATGGCGTACCGATTAGCGGGTCTAGAAAGCGGCGCCCCTAGCGCTCACTGCGCCGGGGACCTGAGCTGGCCGCGTATCTCCCCGCCCTTGTTCTGCTCCGTATGAACATTGAAGTACCAATGGCCGGCTTGCAAGTCGCCAATCTGCGCGTCGGTTAACGTGGCTTGACCTTTGACATTACCCTGCGGCGCCTTACGAATCTCCACCGGAACCTGTATCCCGGCATTCTGGCCGACTGGCGCCGGGCCATGGAAATGGGCCATCGTCGCGGGGCCCGTGAGTCCTTTATAAGAGCCGTCCCACGTGAGCACCTTGCTCGAGGTATCGAACGTCGCCGTCACTTCGCCGCTCCCCCTGCTCATTGTCGGCGGCACTTCGCTAGACGGCTGGAGATTTGCCTTGTAGACGATCTGAGTGGCGAACGCGACGCCGGTGGCCAGGACCCATACCAGCACGGCTGCATTCCATTTCCCTAATGCACGCATCGTTTTCTCCTGTCATTTGGACGCCGTCAGCGCCGGCACGGCTTGCGTGCCCGCATACGACGGCTCTTCATGCTAGAACAACTTCACAATTCGTGCCCGACCAGCGCACGTGCTCAACAAACCTTGTTAAACATGAGATCGACGACGGTACCGGGCGCAATGGCGGTTCGATTTGGTCCAATCTGCGGCGTTCAAATGGAGCGTGCCTACGGAAGTACCGTCCAACGCGAAGTAGTGCGTATCGACGGCTCGCCACGCGTGTCGACCGCAATCCAGCCGGTAGCGAGCGACCAAAACGGCCGCCGGCCGAGTAGCGTCCGAAAGCGTCACAAGGGATTTCCAGGTGGAGTGGCGAAGGCGATTCGAATTCTTTGGGCTTCTTGGTAGCGCTCTTGCGCGCGGCGCATTGGGTGCGGCGCATTGGGTGCGGTTGATTCTAGCAGCGATCGGTAACAGCGCGCGACGAAAAACGATAAGCATGACGCGTAATGAGGGATGGCAAACAAAGCGCAGTGCAGGATCAAGCGCCTGCCGCAACCGCAAAATCGCGTAGACGTAGCAGCCTCTGTTCAGCGCGCACCGCTGGCGTCAGTTGGCTCGCTTGCTGCGCTTGCGGCGCTTGCGACAACACTCGCCTCGAAATCGCGGGCGCGACCGCTAACCTTGCGCGCGTAGGCGGTCGATCCGCCGTAGCTCTTCAGAGCTGCCGCGACATCTCCTCGAGCCAACTCGATGTATCCGCGAAGAATAGCCGAGCCCGCTTCGATGTTGGCGCGAGGCTGCGTCAGGTCAATGTTCCGCACGAGGTGCCGATGCGCGGCAGGTACGATCTGCATGAGTCCAGTTGCACCGTTTGCGCCATGCGCCTTCTCGCGAAAGCGCGATTCGATCGAGATGACCGCGAGCACCAGCGCAGGAGGCAATGAGTACTTCGCTGCGGAGGAGATCACGTCGGCGGTGATGATGTCCGCTTGCGCGCGAGCGAGGCCGAACTTCTCCACGAGAAAGTTTGAGATGCGATGAACCTGGATGCCTGCGTTGCCTGCGCCTGCGTTGCTTGCGCCTGCGTTGCTTGCGCCTGCGTTGCTTGCGCCTGCGTTGCTCGCGTCTACGTTGCTCGCGGCTGGACGCGCCACGGCGAGCGCATCGCTGGTCCCATGCAATGCCACTGCCGATTCGCCCACGATGTCGCTCGCGGCCCCCGCAATGGATTCGGCGCCTTCAGCATAAGCATGCGTAAAACCGACCAAAATTAGCAACGCGCAAAGGATTCGCTTCATGCATCGAAACGCGGTTATATGGCCCGCCATTATAACGGCGTCATTCGGCTGAACCGGCCCCCCTGGACCCGAAATGAAATGCTCGACGCTATTGCTCCATCAGCGCACTCGTCTTCACACTTCGACGGTATCTTGTCGAATCGCGGCCGACCGCCCCTCGCCTAACCATGGCACCGCGCGCTCCGCCGCGAGAGCAATTCGATTGCGCAGGGCAGCGCTCGCAATCTCATAGCCTGAAAAATCGCGCTCGGAAGCATAAACACCGATTGGGAGCGTTCGCGCCTGAAAAAAGCTAAATAGCGGCCGCAACTGATGCTCGATGACGAGCGCGTGGCGTTCGCTGCCGCCAGTGGCGGCGAGCAGCACAGGGGTGTCGATGAGCGCATCTTGATGAACCAGATCGAACAGGTGCTTGAAGAGTCCCGAAAACGACGCGCGAAACACGGGGCTCGCCACGACGAGCATGTCGGCGTTCTCTATCGCTAAAACGTGCGACTCCACCTCCGCCGGCAACTGGCTCCGGTGGAGCGCTCGTGCGAGTCCCGGTGTAATCTGCCCGAGCTCGATCAGGTGAACGTCAAGCGGCAGCAATTCGCCAAGCGCCGCGACAAGTGACTCGACAAGGACAAGCGTCCGCGAGGGACGTTGAAGACCACCCGAGACGGCCACCACTTTCAGCTTATTGTTAGTCATTTATGAACACCCCACCCCAGGATTTCCATGCCGTAGGCACCATACGGAAAGCGGAGATCAGAATTTTTTATTTAGGAATGCAGACCGTCTTCCGGATACGTCGACCATCCGAGTGCGAACACGCGGCCACCATGTGCCATCTACGAGTCACAACGTGCCCACCGGCTGAAGCACGCGTTGCAAGACATTGTCCTCGATCGCTGCGAACGCCGCCATACCGCGCGTGCGCGGCCGTGCAAGGTCCACCTTGGAATCGAGCGCAATGCGGCCGCGCTCGATCAGCAAAATCCGTTCTGCCAGCGCTACCGCTTCTTGCACATCGTGCGTCACCAGCAGTGCCGTGAAGCCATGCTCGCGCCAAAGCCGTTCGATGAGCTCGTGCATTTCGATGCGCGTCAGCGCATCGAGCGCCCCGAGCGGTTCGTCGAGCAGAAGCAATTCCGGTCGATGCACGAGTGCGCGGGCAAGCGCGACGCGTTGCCGTTGGCCGCCCGATAATTGCGCGGGCCAGTCATGCTCACGGCCTGCCAAGCCAACTTCAGCCAGGGCTGCCAGCGCATCATCGCGCGCCGTGCGAGGCAGACCGAGCATCACGTTCCCCAGAATGGACTTCCAGGGCAAAAGGCGTGCATCCTGGAACATGATGCGCGTGCGCGGCAGTACGTTGGCGTCGCAGTACTCTCCCCCATGCGTGTGCAATTCGCCTTCGTCCGGCATCTCGAGGCCGGCTACAAGGCGCAGCAGTGTCGACTTTCCGCACCCGCTACGACCGATGATCGCGACAAAGCTTCCCCTTTCAATCGAAAGGTCGATGCCGTCAAGAACCGTGCGCTCACCATAGCACTTCGAGATTGACCGCAATTCGATCGCCGCATCACTCGTCGAATTGTCAGCCCAATCGCGCATCGATTTGCTCGCCATCTCGCTTTGAATTTCGCTTTCAATCTCGCTTCCCGCCTCCTCTGTCACCGCGCTCATGCTTTCACCCCTCTCAAGCTGCTTGGCCGCTTAATCGCCTGCGCCCACACCGCCTCGCGGCCGCGCTTCGCCTTCTGGCGCAGCGTGGCACCGTAAGCGGGATGCCAGGGCAGCAGCGATCTTTCGAGACCACGTGCGAGCATATCGGCTAGCTTGCCGAGCAACGCATAAAGCAAGATGCCGACAACCACATTGTCCGTTTGCATGAACTCGCGCGCGTTCATCGTCATGTAGCCGATGCCCGATTGCGCCGAGATTGTCTCCGCGACGATCAGCATTACCCACATCAATCCCAATGCAAAGCGCACGCCCACAAGAATTGACGGCAGCGCGCCCGGCAAAATGACGTCGCGATAAAGCGCCAATCCGCGCACGCCGTAGCTCTTCGCCATTTCGACGAGATTGGCGTCAACCGAGCGAATTCCGTGGAACGTGTTCATATAGACAGGAAAGAACACGCCGAGCGCAACAAGGAAAAGCTTCGCCTCCTCC
>JAXDQB010000088.1:0-3172 GCA_034668065.1 Paraburkholderia sp. | reverse complement strand
CTGAACAGCGAGGCGCGGCTCGCGCAATGCCTCGAAGCCGTGTCGTTCGCGGACGAGATCGTCGTCGTCGACGGCGGCAGCACCGATGCGACTCTGGCAATCGCTCAAGCGCACGGTGCGCGAGTACTGGTCGAGCGCGAGTGGCCCGGTTTCGGGCCGCAAAAAAACCGCGCAGTGGATGCGCTTTCCACCGATTGGATTTTGTCAATCGATACCGACGAAATCGTAACGCCCGGACTCGCCGTCTCAATCCGCGAGGCTACCCAGGCGCCGCAAGCCGACGTCTACGCACTCGATCGCATGTCAAGCTTCTGCGGCCATTGGGTGCGCCACAGCGGCTGGTACCCAGACTGGGTGCCGCGTCTGTTCAAGCGCGGCGCGGCGCGCTTTTCCGAGGACCTCGTTCACGAGCGACTCGTCTTCGCAACGGCTTGCGCCAGGCTCGCCGGCAAACTGCTGCATTACTCCTACGAGGATTTCGAGACAGTGCTGCGCAAGCTCGACGCCTATTCGAGCGCGGGGGCCCGCCAGCGCCTGGCGGCGGGGGAGCGCAGCGGCCTTGGCCAGGCGCTCGCCCGCGGCGTATGGGCGTTCGTGCGTACCTACCTGCGGCGCGGTGGATTCCTCGACGGTCGCGCCGGTTTTATGATTGCCGCGTACAACGCGCAAACCGTCTATTACCGATTCTTGAAACTCGACTGGGCCGCACGACAGAGCAATCGGCCGTGATGCGTGCGCTGTAAGATCCGACGACTCACTTGCGTCGAGCGACGTAGGGCAGTGGCGCCCACCGAGCGCCGCCCGGCTGCAGCTGCGGCTGCGGCTGCGGCTGCGGCTGCGGCATCGGCATCGGCATCGGCTGCCGATGCGGCTTCGGCAATCCTAGGAGCTCAGCAACAGCGGCGATTACGCGACTCGCATCGAGCTCGGTCAGGCATCGGCTCTCGCTGTCGACGTGCCTCTCACATCCCTCCTGTTTGCAAGGAACGCATGCGCCGCCTCCCTGCAGCAGAAAGACGTTGCCGCGCCGGCCGGACCCGCGCAGCGCCCACGGTTCATCGCCCACGGGCCAATGGCTCGGCCAGGGGCCCCAGCGTATCGGATTGGAGGGTCCGAAAAGGGCGACCGTCGGGGTGCCGCACCCCGACGCGATGTGAGTCACTCCGGTGTCCGGCCCAATGAAAACCTTCGCACGCCGAATCATCTCGGCCGTTTCGCCCAACGTCAGTTGACCCACAAGATTAAGCACAGGCTCACCGGCAGCCTCCACGACGCGCATCGCGTACGCCCGCTCGGCAGGCGCTTGACCACCACTCAGCGCGACGGCGAAGCCCTGATCGCGCAGCCAGGCGATCACCTGCGTCCACCCGTCAATGCGCCATTGCTTGTAGACGTACATCGGAAAAGGATGGAGTACCGCCAAGGACCGGACCGCGGGCGTACCGAGCGTGCTCGCGAACCGCGCATCGAACGCGACGCGTCGCGCAGGGTCATTGCCGATTCCCGGCGCGACGACGTCAGCGCGCGGCGACACGCCGATCAGCTGTGTCAGTGCAAGGTTGCTCGTGACTGTGTGAACGGAGCGATGGTCGTCAATAGCGAGACGATGGAGCATCAAAGCGCTCAATTGTCCGTTCCGGTCGGGATCCAGCAGGCCGACGCGCTTGCGCCCGGCGGCCCATGCATAAAAACGGCACCGGCTTGAACTGATCGTGGCGCAGGCCAGATCGTAGCGACGCCAGATGCGCGCCGCATCGGCGAAGCGCTCGCGCCACGTGGCGCGCCGCGCGACGGCAATCACCTGCCGGACATCGGGATTGTGCTCGAGTACCCCCTCTGTGCCTCGAAAAACGATCAGGTCAATTTGAGCTTGCGGCCATTGTGCCTTGATTGAACGTACGAGCGGCGTCGCGAGCAAGACGTCGCCGATTCGCTGCATGCAGACGACGACGACAGTACGCGGCGGATTGGCTAACGGGAGCGAACTATTCACGATGTATGACCCAAAAAACCACTATGTGATTTTGCAGGACATACTTTAACAGTTCTCGGAAACAGCTACCCGACCCGGGGCTTGCGCATAAAGCCCACTGGGGGTAAAGGGTTTAACGTGAAAAGAGAGTTGTAAACCTTGGTGACTCAGGTTTACTCTCGGATTTGGACTGAAAGATGCCGCCGATCATGCGAACATGCTCAGCCTTCGCCTCGTAACGTCCGATGTTAACCCCTCAAGTTCATGGCGGAGAGGCGAACGAGAGCGGGCTCGGTACGACCGAAACATAGAATTATCCAATTTCATCGAGAATGGCCTCCTCGGCATCCGCTGAAGCGCGCGCGTCGAGCCCGCCCGCGTTGAGCGCTCCGACCTGTTGGAGAAGCGCAAGCATCCGCCGGTTCGCGCTATCCGGTGCGAACCCTAGAACTTTCTCGCTTGCGTTGGTCCGTAGCGTCTTGCGCAAGGCGGAATCCGAGGCGAGCTGGGCAATCGCATCGGCCATACCGTCAACGTCGCCGGGCGCGACAAGGAGGCCGGCCTTCCCCCCGTCGAGCAAATCGCGCGGCCCAGTCGGGCAATCTGTTGAAATAACGGGTGTGCCAAGCGCCATCGCCTCGCCCAACACCATGCCGAATCCCTCGGAGCGGCTGCTTAGTACGAGGGCCAGCGCTGCCCGAATGTACGGAAAGGGATTCGGACAGAAGCCGAGAAAACGAACGAACGCCCGAATGCCAAGCTCGTCGACCAATCGCTCGAGTCTTTCACGATCAGGGCCATCTCCGATCAAGACAAGATCGGCCATCGCCGACCCGTGCGTGCGCACCTGGGCGTACGCGCGCAGCAAGGTTTCATGATCTTTGTCCCCCTCGTCCAATCGAGCAACCGAAACCAGAAAGGACGATGACGGCAACGGCAAATTACTCTCGGCCTGTTGGCGGATGGCCTTGATGTCGATGACGTTAGGCAATTCTTCAAGCTGTATGCCCGTGTCGCCGAACGCGTGCCGAGCTTCGCGCAACATATGCGGCGTCAGCACCGCAATGGCCGCGTAGCGCGCCAACTGCTTGACGCGCCGCGCGACGTACGCCGCCGGCTTCTTTCCCCAACGGGCCGAGAAGCTATAGTGGCTGACGCCGATCCACGGCACGCTTGCGCGTCCCGCGATGCGCCGCATCG
>JAXDQB010000087.1:0-6024 GCA_034668065.1 Paraburkholderia sp. | reverse complement strand
TTGGTGCGCCCGGCTGGGATCGAACCAGCAACCCCTGCCTTCGGAGGGCCGGAAGGATAGCAAATGCCCCGATGCTAACAACAGAGTTCAGTCAACGCTGGAACAAGGATTCTTGGAAGAAGCCATTCAAGGCAGCAGCCGCTGCCGCGAACCTCCCCTCCTCAGTCGTCATGTACTCGCTCCGGCATACCGCGATCAGCGAGATGATCGCGAACGGTATAGATAGCTTCGAGGTCGCCAGAATGGCAGGCACCTCTACCGAGATGATCGACAAGCACTATGGTCATCTTCGGCACGACAAAATGCGCGCAAGGCTCGACGCAATCGCCATGCTGCAGTCATCAGGCATATGATGCGCGCGAGCAAAAGCTCCCCGCCTTCGCGAAACGAAGGTTATCGGGGCTCAGGCGAGCCATCAAAGCCTGCCTGCGATGCGCGCCTGAATCTAGCGTGTGATAGTCTTCCACCCTGTACGCGCCTATAAACGGGCCTGTCTTACCAAGTATCAAATTCAACTAAGATGCCGCAGGTTAACCCCCAAATCCTCGCATGGGCTAGAGAAGCTGCTGGCCTCGGCATCGACGAGGCCGCCAAGTCGTTGCAGCTCGGCGGTGTTCGGCAAAGCGGCCCTGAAGCCCTCGAAGAGTATGAGCACGGTACGAAGGCTCCCAGCCGCCCCTTGCTCCTCAAGATGGCGAAGGTCTATCGGCGGCCGCTTCTTACGTTCTATCTTCCGCAACCTCCCGTGAAAAGCGAACGAGGCGAAGACTTCCGAACGCTTCCCGGAGGCCGCGAGTTTGAAAGTGCCCCCAAGTTGGATGCCCTCGTTCGTGATGTATTTGTCCGCCAACGTCTGGTGAGGTCGATTCTCGAAGACACGGACGAGGCGCAGCCCCTGAATTTCGTCGGCAGTATCGCGTTGACTCAACATGTGGACTACGCAGCCAAGGTGATCTGCAAACGGCTCTCGTTCGATCTGAACGAGTTTCGGCGTAAAAAAAACGTCGAAGAGTCGTTCAACTATATACGCGGACTGACTGAGAAGCTTGGCGTTTTTGTGCTTCTCATCGGCAACCTTGGTACGCATCACACAGCACTTAGCACGGATATTTTCAGAGGCTTCGCGTTGGCAGAAAAAGTAGCGCCGTTCATCGTTGTCAACGATCAGGATGCGAAGGTCGCGTGGTCGTTCACTCTGCTCCATGAGTTGGCGCATATCTGGCTTGGACGTACTGGTTTGAGCGGAGCTGATTTCGAGCAGAAGATCGAACAGTTCTGCAATGACATCGCAAGTGAAATTCTTCTGCCTGATGCCGAGATGGACGAACTTCGGAAGTTGGGCGGCGACCGGCACGAAGTGATTTCGGCTATCAGCGATTTCGCCAGCCGACGGAAAGTGAGTCGCCCGCTCGTTGTCTACAGGCTGCTGAAACGCCGCCAGATCGATCGCAAGCAGTGGTCGGAGCTTACGGAAGAGTTCCGTCGAAGCTGGGAGGCAGAGCGAGCCAAGAGGAAGGAACAAGCGGCAGACGCAGCAGGAGGCCCAAACTACTACGTGGTGAAACGACATAGGGTAGGTAATGCCCTTGTTGAAGTCACACGTAGAGCGATAGCAGAGGGCTTTGTGACGCCGACCAAAGCGGGCCGAATCTTGGGGGTCCGGCCGACCAATGTTCAGGCGTTGGTAGGAGCGGCATGAAGCTTTACCTCCTTGACGCTAACGTACTGATCACTGCCAATCGCGATTACTACTCGATGGAGATGGTACCGGTATTCTGGGAATGGCTGCTGCACATGGCCGAGCAAGGGCACGTAAAGATGCCGATTGAGACGCTGGAGGAAGTCCGCGACGGTGGCGGCAAGGCTAAAAAGGACGCCCTAGTTACATGGCTCAATCGCGCAGACGTTTATGAGACGCTCGTTTTGCAAGAAGATGCCGACCCAGAAATCGTTACCTCGGTCATAGCGAAAGGCTATGCTCCTGATCTCGACGAAACCGAGCTTGATGAAGTCGGGAGGGACCCCTTCTTGATCGCATATGCGGTAGCGGACCCCGACAACCGCGTCGTTGTTTCAATCGAAGTGTCTGCGCCGGCCAAAAAGCGAGCAAATCGCCGGGTGCCTGACGTTTGCCGCGACAATGGCGTTTCAGTCTGCAACACCTTTACAATGCTGCGGGAGCTTGGCTTCACGGCCGCTTGGGTGAAGCCAGCGGTATAGCTCGGGCGTTGATTCGGCACGGGCGCTGCTCGCGGCCCATGCCGGTCCACCGTGCAACCCGTTTCAAAATCGAGTGTTGCTTGTAAGTCGAGAGTCGATCCAGAGCACGAGGTCTTCGTGCCGCCACGCAACGGCGCGGCGGCCGATTCGCACCGGGGCAGGAAAACTACCCTCGCGAATCATGGCGTAGATAGAGCACTTGCGTAGACCGGTAAGCGCACACACGGCAGGCAAGCGATGTAGACCGAGGGGTCAGATTTCGGTCGGCGTTGACACTTAGACGCAAACGAAAAGCGAATACGAGCGCGCTCGCCGTTGAACAGCGCTTCGCCTTCGACAATCTTAGGTTTGTCCATCCGCAACAGCGATTGCAACTCCGCCCGCACGTGCTCTAAGTGCCCAGCCAAATACCGATGCTTCATCTGAACGGATTCGATCGCCGCCTGAAGTTTGTACGCGGTTTTCTGCAATTTCACGTACGCATTGACGAAGTCTGCCAAAGAGGGCTTTTCGACGCGCAGAAGACAAGCGGAGAGGTTGCAGAAGGGCACGCAGACCGCTTTCCGACAATCCCAACGCACGTGCCTTATCGCCAAGCAAATTTGAACGCTGATTTCGCTGGGTCTTTCCCACCAAATCTCGCTCGTCCAATGGACGCTCACGGTGGCGAACATAGGGTTGCTTATGTGGCATCGGCATTGCGCCCAGGCAGATGAAGCTGAGTGGAGGGCTGTTGCGAAGCTGAAATTTTGCAACGGGCTGCAAAATGCAAGCAATCCCGAATGACTACTCGGCTATTGACCGCTCGTCGACGCGTTGCCTCTATGGCAATTCCGTACATTTTCCGTACGAAGAAGGCGAGAGCATCATCGCCTCCAGTAAGTCACTGTTTTTATTTGACTTTTTGGTGCGCCCGGCTGGGATCGAACCAGCAACCCCTGCCTTCGGAGGGCAGTACTCTATCCATTGAGCTACGGGCGCTTCAACACCAAGGCGCCGCGACCGGGGAGGACGCAGCGCCGAGCGAGAGCAAGAGAATACCCGGTTTCGCTAAACACGTCCACCTTGGGTCTTGCCAACTCTTGGCAAACTGCTCGCGCCGCAATTCCCGCGCAATAGCTACGCGCCGGACGCGGCCCCCCGGGAATAGATCGTACTCAGGAGGATAGACGGGTTCATCGGCCTGTAATCCATCGCCCTTTCTTCTCACCGCCGGTCCGAAGCAACCTTTGGCGCCTTCCTGCAAGGCTGCAGCAGACGGTCGGCCTGAGCAGGCTAGCCTAGACCCATCCATCCATCCATCCATCCATCCCGTCTTCGGCTCCGGCACGCCCCCTGCTTGTAGGTACGCGACGCTGCCCGAGCTCGCGATTCAGTGAACTCGGGAATCGATCGCTCTTTCCTCAGGTGCACGATCGGAGATCACAATGCAGACGCTCAGAATCGATCAATTGCGCCCAACGCAATTAACGCACGGTATGCGCGAAGTCAGGGACAAGGCCGAGGCATACAAGGCATTAACTGGTCACGAGTTGGAGATGGCTATTGCCGAAAAGCCGATACCGATAGTCTACGGCCCGAGCGGCGTTCCGTTCGCGACGGACCATCATCACATTGCGATGGCACTCTGGCTTGCGGATATCAAAACTGTGCCGGTTGTCCTGGTCAGAGACTTATCGTCATTGCGGCAATCAGAATTCTGGCTGACCATGGAAAACAACCGTTGGACCCACCCGTACGATGCGCACGGCCGGCGACGACCGTTTTCCGAAACGCCGGAGCACATCTGGGAACTCGCTGACGACGAATTCCGAAGCCTCGCCGCGTCGGTTCGAGATGCCGGCGGCTTCGAAAAGACGAGCGTCCCCCTCGAAGAATTTCGATGGGCTGACCTGTTCCGTTGCAGCTTGCCCCGACCAACATCCGATGACGAGTTCGAGTCACTGGTGAAAAAAGCACTCAAACTGGCCAAAAGCGAAACAGCGTTGGGACTGCCGGGCTACTTGGGGCCCGCGGACTGATTCGTCGGATGGGCGCTGGCCTCCGGTTGGGATACCGGAAAGGAATGCAACATGGACCTTTTCACAGCAATGTTCGGCGAGGGCAAGGACCTGGACTCGCTACAGATGTCACTGCGGGCAGCAGCGGTCTTCCTCGCGGCCCTGGTCCTCGTCCGCATATCTGGCCGGAGGTCTTTCGGCCAACGTTCACCTTTCGACTACGTTGTCGCGATACTGCTGGGCGCAACGCTAAGCCGAATCATCGTCGGTGCGTCGCCGGCCATCCCGACCCTGATGGCGTCGCTCGTCGTTGTGCTCATACATCGTGCGCTGGGATGGGCGTGTGTCCGCTTGCGGTGGCTGGAATCGCTCGTGGTTGGAGTCGAAAGAGCAGTCTATAAGGACGGCCAGTTCGACCACAGGCAAATGTCCGCGGCCCTCATCACAAGAACAGATGTGTTCCAGGCGGTGAGGCAAGAACTCAACTCCCTGGACCTGGAAGACGTGCAGTCGGCCATTCTCGAACGCAATGGTCAGGTGAGTCTGATTCGCAAGCGTGAACGCGAGCGTCCTCGTCGAAACTAAGCCTTCTTTTCTTTGCTGCGCTGTCCTTCCACGGGTTTAAGAGTGAGACACCACGTCGGTAACGTCGAGTCCGATGACTCCGGCGACCAACGACCATGCTCGCCGGAGTAAACCCAATCGGTAATGGCACCGAGCCATGCCAGGATGGTGCTGCGCTCGCGGCGAGCCGCACCATCGCCTTGTTCGCATGCGCGCTTACGTCAACACCTGCCCGCCATCGACCACCAAAGTTTGGCCTGTGATCCAGCGGGCGTGCGGGCTCGCAAGAAACAGCACTGCGCTGGCGACCTCCTCCGGCGTCCCGAGACGGCCGAACGGAATCGAACCCAGTATCCGTTCATAAAGCTTGGGATCGGTGCTCTTGCGCTGCTCCCACGCTCCGCCAGGAAATTCGATCGAGCCTGGCGCAACCGCGTTGACACGGATGCGGTCCGGCGCGAGTGTCAACGCATGGGAAGCCGTGTAGTGCATCACCGCTGCCTTGATTGCAGCGTAAGACTGAGTGCGCGTTGACGGACGCAGCGCTGAAATGGTCGTGACGTTGACGATCGCGGCATCGGCCGACTGCCGCAGGAACGGCAAGGCGGCGTGACCGGCGCGCACGGTCGCCATCAGGTCGACCTGGATGCCGGCCTCCCAACCGGCTTCGGTATCGCCGCCTCCGAAAGCGGACGCGTTGTTGATCAAAATGTCGATGCCGCCAAGGGCCTTGCCCGCGGCATCAATGTAAGCGCCGATTGCGTCGCCGTCTGCGAGATCGCAAGGTGCGGTATGAACAGGATGGCCGTGCGCGGCCAACTCGGCCTCGACCGCTTTCAACCCTTCTACGTTGCGAGCACAGACGGACACCGCGGCTCCGGCTTGCGCGAACCCCAGCGCGATGCTACGGCCGATGCCGCGCGATCCCCCCGCTACTATGACGCGTTTTCCATTGAAATCGAACCCCATTGAATTTGCCTCCATGTGAGTGACGTGGGCGTCAGTATGGCGGCAATTTGGTCATGCATGCCTTCCTTCGTTTCCCTTCGTCGCCGTCTTCTCGCTCGAGGACATGACGTTGCCCGCGCACGAAAACGAAACAATCATGGGCGGCGGTTGAAAATTACTACCACTACGCCAGCTGGTAATACCTATCTGTTTTAATAGGATGAAAAAACAATCGTTCATATAAACTAATTCTGGAAATATTGATTCCTACCTTGCTTTCATTTTTTATAAC
>JAXDQB010000086.1:0-3169 GCA_034668065.1 Paraburkholderia sp. | reverse complement strand
TGGAAACCTGCTTGCCGAGCGGCGCGAGCGCCGCGCGCAGCTTTTCGCCGTAAAGTGGCTCGACGGTGGTATTCGTCACGATCGTGACCGAGGTGCCGGCGATATGCGGGGCGAACAGGTCCGTTCGACCGATCAGATCGGCACCGATATGAATGGGATAACTGCGTTCGCCTAAATCGACACTGAGGGTATTCATGAGTTTGCCTGCCGGGTGATTCCGGCCTTTTCGAGTTGCATAAGGACCGTGTTGACGAGCCCGCTCACGGAAGGCCGCCCTGTTTCCACGACTAAGTGCGCGCATTCGCGATAAAGCGGATCGCGCAGCTCGTAGAGCGCTTCGAGCTTCGCCTTCGGATCGTCGGTTTGAAGCAGCGGCCGGTTCTTGTCCTTACGGGTGCGCAACCAGAGGTCGTGCGGATTTGCCCGGAGATAGACGACTAGGCCGCGCGTGTGAAGCAACGCTCTATTTTCAGGACTCAATATCGCCCCGCCGCCCGTTGCGAGGACGATCGATCGGCGCGCCGTCAGTTCGGTGATGACCTGCGCCTCCCGTTCACGAAACCCCGGCTCGCCCTCCATTTCGAAGATGATAGGGATGCGCGCGCCCGTCTGCGCTTCGATTTCGTGATCGGAATCGAAAAAGGAACGATCGAGCCGGCGTGCCACGGCGCGCCCCACGGTGGTCTTGCCGGCCCCCATAAGGCCCACAAAGAAAATATTGGTGTCTACGCCCCGCTCTTGCAACGGTATCCTCTGATCGATTTGGGTAAGGTTCGTGGCGCAGCTTACTGGCAAAGGCGCCGGCTTGTCGAGTGCGCCGCCCGGCCGCCCCGCCGGCTTGCGACCAGTCCACCGACGCGTTCGCCCGCCCACCGTCAATCGATTTCGACGACACGCGGCGTAATGAAAACGGCAAGCTCGCTCGCTTGTTCGCGCTGGGTCCGGTGACGGAAAAGCGCGCCCAAAACCGGTATTTTGCCCAACAGCGGCACGCGCGTCACATCGTCGCGATCCTGCGTCTCGTAAATGCCGCCGATTGACACCGTGCCACCATCCTCCACCTCAACGCGCGTGCGCACGTGCTTGGTGTCGATGGCCGGGCCGGCTGACGTCGCCTCGCCAATGCTGTCCTTGGCAATATCGAGATCGAGAATGACACGGCCGTTGGGCGTGATCTGCGGCTCCACCTCCAGCTTCAGCGTTGCGCGGCGAAACTGCACGCCCGACACGCCATTGCGTACCTTCGCCTGGTAAGGCAGCTCGGTGCCCTGCTCGACCGTTGCCTTCGCGCGATCGGCCGTCACGACGCGCGGGCTCGAAACGATCTGCCCGCGACCTTGCGCTTCGAGCGCGGAAAGCTCGGCCGCGAGCAGACGCGTCGCCCCCGCGGCGAAAAGCGTGAGGCCGACGGTCGCCGCATCGAAACCCGCGAGCGCACGCGCTGACAGGTCGTGCACGACTCCATCCCTGCCGCCAGTGAGGCCGATCGGGTCGGCCACCGCGCCATTGTTGGCCACCTGCCCGCCCACCCCGCGCAGCGACAGGCGTGTACCAAGATCACGCGAAAACCCACGCGCGCCCTCCACAATGCGTGCTTCGATCAGCACCTGCCGGCTTGGCTTGTCGATCGCGGCAATCAACTCGGTAACCTGGACAAGGCGCGCCTCCAGATCCGTCACGAACAGCAGGTTCGTACGCCCATCGGCCATCGCGCCGCCTCGCTTCGATAGCACGCGCTGCGCGCCGGGTGCCGTCAGGAGCCGTTGAACCTCCTCCGCGCGCGGGTAGCGCAGAGCAAACGTGCGACTTGCAAGCGGCTCGAGATCGGCCGCGCGCGCATGCGCCTCAAAGCGCTGCCGCTCGCGCGCGGCCAACTCCGCGAGGGGGGCCACCCAAATCACGTTGTCGCGGCGCGCCATCGCCAGACCGTTGACGTCAAGCAGCGTATCGAATGCCGTGCGCCACGGCACCGCGTCCAGATGGAGCGAAACCGAACCCCGCACTTTCTCGCTTGCTACTATGTTGAGCCCCGTGAAGCGCGCGAACGCTTCAAGCACGTCGGGGAGTTCGGCTTGCCGGAAATGGAGCGTAATCGGTTTGTCGTCTTGGATCGTCTCGTTCGCATCCCGTTCGCCTCTGCGCGAATCACTCATGCGCTGTGCAGGCGCGAGCGGAACGGGCGGGCCCTCGAGCGCGCCGGGCGGTGCCGCGCTTTGCGTTTCGGACAGTGCGCCCGTGGCCTGCGGTTGCGCCTCGGCTGCCATGGGTGAATGCATGACGCCGCGGTCGCGCTCATTGTCGTTTTCGATATTGTCGTGCGGGCCGTCGTCGGACCGGACGTCAGGGACCGGGCCATCGTCACGCTCGAACGCGGCGCGGCTGGTGATTTCCCCGTTCGCCGCAGGCCATGAGCTGGCGTCCCCCTCCAAGCCGAATGGAGGTGCCAAACCTACAGCTTCTACGCCGTGGGCCATGGGCGGCTGCGCGCCTTGCATTTCGGGAGGCAGGGGAGGCAGCGCCGCCGCGCGTGCGGTCGCCGCAGCAAGCGCGGTTAGTGCTATCGCAAAGCGCGCGCGGAGAAGGAAGCTTCGGTTTTTCATGAAGCCTCCTTTGCAAGCGTCAACACGCGCTTGGCTGCGTCGCTCGCTAGCATCACCCCGCGTGCATCGATCGAGACGATCCGCTCGGCGCCAATGGCCTGCCCGGGCGCGTACACTGCCGCGCCATTTTCCGTTTCGATTACCGCGAGCCCCCGCGTCTGCATGTGCATGAGGCCGACCAGACGCAATCCGTCAGCGTCAGCTCCCAGTCCCGCGCCGGAAGCCGAGAACGGATCGGCGAACCGGCCCGGACTCTCGTCGCTCCCCACCGGGGCTGCCTCGACCGCCTGCGGCGCCGCCGGCAAAGCGTCGAATACCCAAAGCGTTGCATCGATCGCAAGCCCATGCTCCGCACGCCCGACGTTCATCGCCACAGGCACGACAAGCGACGGCAACGTCGGCAAGCCCCGCAAGAACGCAAAGAATGCGGCGAAGTTCGCGCGCGCCGCGATGCGCACTTGCCTGGCTGCGCGGATGCCATCGCCGCTCAGGGCGCCCGGCTCTAACGAGCGCAGCGTCATACCACTACGTGCCGCCAGCGACGAAATCGCTTGCCACTGCGCCGTGGG
>JAXDQB010000085.1:0-2898 GCA_034668065.1 Paraburkholderia sp. | reverse complement strand
CGGGCAGAGCGACGGCGCCCGGTCCGGCCTGCGTCATTAGCCGACCGGCCGAGTGGTCGGGCCGCCTCGGTTCGCGCGATGATCTCTCATCGTGTTTCGACGGCGGCGCCAAGCCGGCATTCGATGTCCTCTCTGCCCCTTTCCCCGCTGATCGCGGCCGTCGCGCCGCCGCCGTCCGGCACGGACGATCCGCCCGCGGTACGGCTTCTCGCCGACACCCTCGAGCAGGCGTCGCAGCTCGGCGCTTCTGATATTCACGTGGAGCCGGGCGAGCATGGGTGGCGCATTCGTTTGCGTATTGATGGCGTTCTGCGTGAAGCGGCGCGTCCGCCCGCGCACCTTCGCGATGCCTTCGTCACGCGCGTCAAGGTGCTCGCCCGGCTCGACATTGCCGAGCGGCGCGTGCCGCAGGATGGCCGGCTACGACTCACCGTGGCGCTTGGCAAAGTGGAAGACTATCGGGTCAACTCACTCCCGACGCTCTTCGGCGAAAAGCTCGTGCTGCGACGCCTCGAGGCGCTGCCGGCCGGCATATCGCTCGATGCACTCGGCTTCGACACGCGTCAATGCGCGTTCGTCGAAGCCGCTATCCGCGCGCCACACGGCCTTGTTCTCGTCACCGGGCCGACAGGCAGCGGTAAGACGCTTTCGCTTTACTGCTTCTTGCGCATGCTCAGCGCCGAGTCGCGCAACATTTGCGCGGTCGAGGATCCCGCCGAAATTCAACTCGCGGGCATCAACCAGGTCAACGTGCGTGAGAAGGCCGGACTGACGTTCGCCGTCGCGCTGCGCGCCTTCTTGCGGCAGGATCCGGATGTCATCATGGTTGGTGAAATCCGTGACGGCGAGACAGCCGACGTCGCATTTAAAGCGGCGCAGACGGGGCACCTCGTACTTTCGACGCTGCACACCAACGATGCGCCCGGCGCTATCACGCGCCTTGTCGACATCGGCGTCGCCCCCTACAACCTCGCCGCTGCGCTGAAGCTCGTCACGGCGCAGCGTCTCGTGCGGCGGCTTTGCGCATGCTGTCGGGAAGTCGCGGAGGAATCGCCCGCCGCGTTGCGAGCCGCAGGATTCGCGGACGACGAGATCGGCGGCTGGGCACCGTACACGCCCCGTGGCTGCGAGGCCTGCCACGGCATCGGCTACCGGGGTAGGATCGGCGTTCATCAGGTCATGGAGGTATCGGCCGCCATGCGGGAGCTCATCGTTGCACGGGCAAGCTGCGAAGCCATCGCACGCCAGGCACAGGCGGATGGCGCGGCGACATTGCGCCGCGCGGCGCTCGCTCGAGTGCGCGACGGCACCACGAGCTTGGCCGAGGCGCTTGCAGCGACGGAAGCAGCATGAACGCGCTCGCTCAGCGTCATTCGGAGCCGGCGGACCTCACCGAACGGCGCTTCGCGTGGCGCGGCGTCGAGCTCGATGGTCGGCGCCGGCGCGGCATCATCGTGGCCGCAAATGCGGCTGGCGCGCGCGCGATGCTGCGCCGGCAAGACGTCGTCGTGGTCGCGCTCGTTGCGCGCGGCAAGGCAGCCCAACCCAAGGCGTCGGCGCGCGAAGTCACCGGCTTCACTCGGCAATTGTCGAGTCTTCTTCGCGCGGGCGTGCCGCTGGCACAGGCACTCGAGCTGATCGGCCAGGCGCCGGGCAACGATATACCTCGAATCGCCAACTCGCTTGCACGCAGCATCGCAGATGGAACGCGGTTCGCCGAAGCGCTCTCGCGTTTTCCTACGCAATTCGACGCGCTCTACTGTCAGTTGGCCGCTGTCGGCGAAGCATCGGGCTCGTTGGCCCTTGCGCTCGCGCGCATGGCAGAAGAGCGAGAACGCACCGCCGCCCTACGTGCCAAGGCGCGGGCGGCGCTTGCCTATCCTGTCGCCGTGCTGCTTTTCGCCATTGCCATCACGGCCGCATTACTCGTCTGGGTCGTACCGGCCTTCCGGCATGTCTTCGAAAGCTTCGGCGCGGACCTGCCCGCCCCGACGCGGGCTGTCATCGCACTGTCGGATGCCGGAGCGCGGGCCGGCGTCCCGATTCTGACGCTGATTGCCATCGTGCATATCATCGCCGTGTGGACGGTCCGGCGCTCGCCGGCTGCGCGCCTGGCCTTGCACCGTATCGTCTTGACCGCCCCCATCGCGGGCCCCGTTTGGGGCGCGCTCTCCGCCGCTCGCTGGAGTCGTGGGCTTGGCACGCTGCTCGCCGCCGGCACGCCGCTCGCCGATGCGCTCAGCTCGCTCACCCAGGTGACAGGCAATGCAGTGTTCGACCGTGCCAGCGACGAGATCGCGGTGCGCCTTGGCAGGGGCGAGCGGCTCGCGGCTGCGATGCGGGCAGTCGGCTGCTTCGCGCCTTCGATCGTGCAGCCGGTCGCCGTGGCGGAAGAGTGCGGCGCGCTCGATACCATGCTCCTCGACGCAGCCTCGCATGCCGAGCGCGAAGCCCACGACAGGCTCGGCATGCTGGCGAGCGTGGCGGAGCCGCTCGTCGTCATCGTGCTGGGTGCGCTCATCGGCGGCCTCGTCGTCGCGCTCTACCTGCCTGTCATCGAACTTGGCAACGTGGTGTAGCATCCCGTCCATTCGATACTCGGCCATCACCGCGCCCTTATCCGTGTACGCCCAAATCCTCAGCGAGCCGTTTTCGCGCACCGCATCCAGCATCGGCATTGCCATGGCCAGCTTGCCCAGCGTCTGGCAGTTCGTCTTTGCGATCGCCTTCGGGCTCGTGATCGGCAGCTTTCTGAACGTCATCGCGTATCGGCTGCCCGTCATGCTCGAGCGCGCCTGGCGCATCGAGTTGAGCGAAGCGGCGGGCGAACCCAAGAAGGACGATGGCCTGCCACCCCGCTATAACCTGTGCGTCCCACGCAGCGCGTGTCCGCATTGC
>JAXDQB010000084.1:0-3304 GCA_034668065.1 Paraburkholderia sp. | reverse complement strand
ATCGCCCACGTCATCTTGTCGACTTCTTCGCCGATCGACGACGTGACGGCCGAATTGCCGATGTTCGCGTTGATCTTCACGAGGAAATTGCGGCCGATGATGATCGGCTCGCTTTACGGATGGTTGATGTTGGCGGGAATGATCGCGCGGCCGCGCGCCACTTCTTCGCGAACGAACTCGGGCGTGATCTCGCCGAGCGCATTTGCGCCGAACGCGGCCGCGCCGAACGCCTGGCCCGGGTGCTGGCGGCCCATCATCTCGGCAAGCTTCGTGCCGTTCGGACCGCTCGCTCGCAAGTTGTCGAGATATTCGGCGCGCCGCTGGTTCTCGCGGATCGCGATGAACTCCATTTCCGGCGTGATGATGCCGCGGCGCGCATAGTGCATTTGCGTGACGTTGGCGCCGGCCTTGGCGCGGCGCGGCTTGCGGTGCAGGCCCGGAAAGCGCAACTCGGCCGTGGCGGGATCGGCGGCGCGTTCGCGGCCGTAATGGCTCGTGAGATCGGCCTGCACCTCGGTGTCGCCGCGTGCTTCGATCCAACGCTGACGCAAGGCGGCCAGGCCCTGGCGGATGTCGATCTTCACGGCGGGGTCGCTGTAGGGACCGGACGTGTCGTAGACATAGATCGGCGGGTTCTGCTCACCGCCAAAGCCGCTCGGCGTGTCGGACTGCGAGATCTCGCGCATCGGCACGCGGATGTCGGGCTGCGAACCGCTTACATAAACCTTGCGCGAGTTGGGCAGCGGCGCGACTGCGGCGGCGTCCACGTGCGCATCGGCTGAAATGAATTTCGGATTGGCGTTCATTCGAATCTCCTGACATGGGGGGCGCTAAGCAGGAGCAGGAGACGAGAGGGAGGTCGGGCGATGAAAGTGGCATACCGCCGGAAAGCCCGTACGCTTCCCTGCGCTGGCATTATCCAGATCAGGTTCAAAGGGTGTTTCTCACCCGCGCCGCCGCAAATCCGGAAATCATTTCGTACGCGATTCATACAATTCGGCACGTTGGGACCGCCGGAACGCAGCTTAACAGGACCCCCGCGTTAGCATCGCAGAAGATACACCGGCACGGCGGCCTTTGGCAACCGCGCAAAACCCGGGCAAACCCGCGCAAAAACAGTGCAAAAGCCGCGCAAAAGCCGCGCCGAGCGGGCATGTGCAGCCCGGGCAGGTTTCACCGCTGCGGCAGATGCCGTGCCGCAGCAAGGAGCGCGAACGCAAACCCTGCCGCGCTGACACCCGTCCATCCAAAATTGCGCCAGGCCAGCGCGCCGACGGCTGACCCTACCGCACCGCCGATGAAATAGCAGACCATATAGACGGTGTTGATGCGGCTGCGCGCTTCGGGCTTGAGCGCATAGATGCGCGACTGATTGGAAATTTGCGCGGCCTGCACGCCGATATCGAGAATGATCACGCCGGCAACGAGCCCGATCAGGCTCCTCGCCGAAAGACCAAAGACGGCGAACGAGATCGCGACAAGCACGATCGACAGCGTGATGACGGCGCGCGGTCCGCGTTTGTCGGCCGAACGTCCCGCGAGTGGCGCGGCTAGCGCGCCGGCTGCGCCGACGATGCCGAACAGCCCCGACGCTTGCGGGCCGAGGTGAAACGGCGCGCCCGCGAGCAGCAGCGTCAGCACGGACCAGAACGCGCTGAACGCGGCGAAGAGCGAGGCGCCCGTGAATGCGGCTTGGCGCAGTCCGGGCAGCTCGACAGCGAGATGCCACATCGATGCGAGCAGCTTGCCGTACGAGAGCGTCGACGTCGGCCGGCTCTTCGGCAGCCGCAGGACGACGACGACGGCAAGCGCGAGGAGCGTTGCGATCGACGCGGCAAAGACGGTGCGCCAGCCGAAGTATTCGGCAATGAATCCCGCCGCCGTACGCGCGAGCAGGATGCCGAGCAGCAGTCCGCTCATCACCGTGCCGACTGCATGCCCGCGCTGCTCGGGCGGGGCGAGCTCGGCTGCGAATGGCACGGCTTGCTGTGCGATGGTTGCGAGCACGCCGATAGCGAGGCTGGCGGCAGCAAGGACGGCAAGCGTCGGTGCGAGCGCCGCGCCCATGAGCGCGAGCACGAGACCGGCCGTCTGCAGAAGGATCAGACGCCGGCGATCGAAGCGGTCGCCGAGCGGAGCGAGAAAGAGCATGCCGGCCGCATAGCCGAGTTGGGTCGCGGCCGGCACGGCCCCGACCCAACCGGCTTCGGTTCGATACGTCGCACGCAGGTCGTCGAGCAGCGGCTGGTTGTAATAAATGTTTGCGACCGAAACGCCCGCGATTGTTGCGAGCAGCAGCAAGAGGCCGTTCGAATAACGGTTGTTATGGTCGGGGCGGGCGGTACCGGTCGAATCGATGGAAGAAGGCACAGTTGGCGAAGCGTAAATGACGTTGGATGGCATGGGTGGCGCGTGAGTCAATCGATGAGCGTGCCGCCCGGCTGGTAAAACGGGTAGGGTCCCTCGCCTTCGTCGACATAGGCGTGGTGCGTGACGAGGCCCGTTGTGCGCTCATAGCGGTGCAGGGCGAAGCCCGGCGGTTCGAGGCGGAAAGCCGAAGGCGCATCGTCGCGCAGGTCGAGCGCGACCTGATGTGCCGGGGCCGGCACTGCTGACGCCACGGTGCCTCCGAAGCGCGCGAACATCGGCCGATGGACGTGCCCGCAAATTACGCGCTCGATGTTACCGTAGCGCGCAACGAGGGCGGCGAGCCGTTCGGCCGACGTCGGATCGAGCCGCTGCACGTCCATGTGGCCAATTCCCGAGACGAACGGTGGATGGTGCAGGGCGATGACGACGGGCATGCCGCACGCCGCATCGAGCTCGGCCTCCAACCAAGCAAGCCGTGCGTCGCAGAGCGCGCCGGCGCTTTGCTGCGGCAGTTGCGAATCGAGGGCGATCACGCGCACTGGCCCGATGTCGATGGTGTATTGCACGAACTCGCCGCCCGTGCGCAGATAGGCGTGTTCACTGAACGCATCGCGTAGCGCGGCGCGTTCATCATGATTGCCGACGAGCAGGTAGTACGGAATCGCGAGTGGCGCAAGCAGCGTGCGCAAATGCCGGTACTCCTCGGCGCTGCCGCCATCAACGAGATCGCCCGTGACGACGACGGCGTCGAGGCGCGGCTCGAGCGCATTGAGCCGCGCAACGCAGCGCGCAAGCGCAGCGGCTGTGTCGACACGCCGATAGGCCAGCGCCCCGGGGCGCTTGATGTGCAGATCACTGATTTGAGCCAGTAGCATGAGCGACTCCGTAGTTCAGGATGTTTTGTTGTAGTTCGCGGTGCTTTAGTCTTGACTAG
>JAXDQB010000083.1:0-5341 GCA_034668065.1 Paraburkholderia sp. | reverse complement strand
TGCGGGCAGTCCTGCGGAAGTGAATTTGCGCGAGGGCGACATTGCGAACATGGGGTTCGCCGAAGCCGTCGATTGCCCGGTGATCCTCGTAGCCGACATCGACCGCGGCGGTGTATTCGCTCAGATTCTGGGCACGCTCGCGTGCCTTCCCGACAACGAGCGCGCCCGCGTGAAGGGCGTGATCATCAACAAGTTTCGCGGAGACGTCTCGTTGCTCCAGTCCGGTATCGACTGGGTTGAGGCACAGGCAGGCAAGCCTGTCCTCGGTGTGGTGCCGTTCGTACCCGGCCTGTGGCTTGACGCCGAAGACATGCTTCCTCCAGCCGGCCGCGGACCTGCGGCGCGCGAAGAGGCACTGCGCGTCGTCGTGCCGGCGCTGCCTCGCATCAGCAACCATACCGATTTCGATCCACTGCGCGCGCATCCGCAAGTCGACTTTCGTTTCGTACGCGCAGGCGAGCCGCTGCCTTGCGCCGATCTGGTCATCCTTCCCGGCAGCAAGAGCGTGCAGCGCGATCTCGCGTGGTTGCGAGAAAACGGATGGGAGAGATATCTGCCTCGCCATCTTCGCTATGGCGGCAAAGTCATCGGCATTTGCGGGGGAATGCAGATGCTCGGCCGGCAATTGCGCGATCCATTCGGACTCGAAGGTAATGTCGCTTGCGAACGCGGTCTTGCTTTGCTCGACTTCGTCACGACACTTGAACCGCACAAGCAGCTGGTCAATGCAAACGGCACGCTGCTGTTGGACGACGGCGAGGTGCCCGTGCGCGGCTATGAAATTCATATGGGGACCACCGAGGGGCCCGCACTTGCTCGCCCGGCGATGCACCTGCGTGAGGGCAACTCGGAGCGCGCGGACGGCGCGATGTCGGGGGACAGTCAAATTCTCGCGACGTATCTGCATGGTCTCTTTGATTCGCCCGATGCCTGCGCGGCGCTGTTGCGCTGGGCGGGGCTGCGCGACGTCGAGCGTATCGATCATGATGCGCGCCGGCTGGCTTCGATCGACAGGCTTGCCGATGCGGTGGCGACGAGCGTGGACATTGACAAGCTCTGGCGCATGGTCGAATAAAGCGTCACGCGTGTAACGATTCGCCAGTCCGTACGCGCCACCCCTGGGACGCGCTGACGGACAACCAAGCATCTGGAATAAGCGGCCGTATTCGTGCCCTTGGATGGGCGGCAAATCGTCACTGGCGGGCGCACCGTTGGCACGGCCCGCGGTGGACCCTGGTGCTGCCTTGGGCATGTACGGAAATGGAGACGCAAATCGATCGGGGGGATTATAGCCGAGGGCGAAGCACCGCAAAGTCTCAAGCTCGCTCGAATATTGAGGCCCAGACCGGATCGAGCGTGACCACCTACGCGTGACTGACCGCCACTCCGCCCGAGCAGACGGCTTTGCGCCCTGCGACGACCATAGCGCTTACTACTGAATGAAGAGGTGTACCCGGCCCGAATACATCCACCACTCCACGTGCTTTAAGCGTCGCTGCGTCCTCGTCTGACACGATTCCCCCTACGACAACCGAGATGCGCGCATTGCGAGCCCGCAAACACGCAAGTAATTGCGACACAAGCACCAGATGCGCCGCGCAAAGCGACGAAACACCGATCACATCCACCTGATCCTTGATCGCCTGTTCGACCGCCTCTTCCGGCGTCGCGAACAGTTTGCCGAGCGAAACGTGAAAACCGGCATCGGTGAGCGCGGCTGCGACCACTTTCGCTCCACGGTCGTGACCATCTTGCCCGAGCTTGGCGACCAACGTTCGCGGTATGCGTCCGATCCCCTCGCGAAATTGCATCACCTCTGCGCACGCCGTGTGCCATGCGTCATCGTCGCCGCGGTGCGTCCCATAGATGCCCGCGCCCGCGGTGAGCTGCGCTTCATAGCGAGGCCAGATTTGTTCCAGCGCACGCGTGCATTCGCCAACCGTCGCGCGAGCACGCATGCATTCGACCGTCAACGCGAGCAAGTTGTCAGTACCGTCGCGGGCAGCTTGCGTAAGCGCGTTCAGCACACGCTTGACCTGCCCATCGTTGCGCGTTCGTTTTACATCCGCAATTCGCCTGGCCTGCTGTGCAGCTACGCGCCGGCCATCGACCTTCAGGCACGGAGGAAGCTCGTCGGCATCGGGACTAACAAAACGATTCACTCCAACCACCACACGCTCGTTCGAATCGATACCTGCTTGAACTTCCGCAGCACTTGCCTGGATCTTCCGCCCTACCCACCCGGAACGAATCGCTGCAAGTACGCCACCAAGCGCATCGATTTCTGCCATGGCCCGATGCACGCGCTCGGCAATATCGTGCGTCAATGCCTCCATCATGTAGGAGCCTGCCCAGGGATCGATCACGTCGCGCAAGCCCATCTCGTGCTGCAAAATGAGTTGCGTATCGCGAGCGACGCGCGCGGCCGCAGCCGACGGCAGCGCGAGCGCCTCATCGTAAGCATTCGTGTGCAACGACTGCGTGCCTCCGAACACGGCCGCCATCGCTTCGGCTGTCGTTCGGACGATGTTGTTTTGGGGTTGCCGCGCGCTCAGCGTCCACCCCGAAGTCTGGCAATGCATGCGCAAGGCGCGCGCTTTGTCCGTACCTGCGCCGCAGGCATCGGCGATGCTCGACCAAACGAGCCGCGCCCCGCGCAGCTTGGCGATTTCGGTAAAAAAATCCGAGCCCACGCCGAAGAAAAAGCTGATTCGCTCGCACACATCGTCGGCCTTCATACCGCGTTCGATCAATGATTCCACATACGTCCGGGCGTTGGAGAATGCGAGGGCAAGCTCGAGCACGGCGTCGGCACCGGCTTCGTGAAGGTGGTAACCGGACACCGACAACGCATTGAAGCGCGGCACATGTGCAGCCAGGAATTCCACGACGTCGGCCGCAATGCGCAACGAAGGTTCCGGCGCAAAAATCCACGTATTGCGCACCATGAATTCTTTCAGGATGTCGTTTTGAATCGTCCCCCTCAATTGGCTCCGCGACACGCCTGCTTCCTCCGCTGCAACGATGAACGCGGCCATGACCGGAAGTACAGCGCCGTTCATCGTCATCGAAACGGAGACACGGTCGAGCGGTACGCCGGCAAAGAGGCGCGCCATGTCTTCAACCGTATCGATCGCAACGCCGGCCATCCCTACGTCGGCTAAGGCGTGCGGATCGTCGGAATCGTAACCGCGCTGGGTCGGCAGATCGAATGCCACCGATAATCCTTGCGCTCCTTGATCAAGTGCCGTGCGAAAAGCCAGGTTCGAATCGGCGGCGTCCGCGTAGCCCGCATATTGGCGGATGGTCCACGGTTGTTGCGTATACATCGATGCATAAGGACCGCGAACGAAGGGCGGCTGACCGGGCAAGCTGTCGATATGCGCCAGGCCGGCGATGTCAGACGCCGTATATAGCGGCTTGAGATCGATCGGTCGCGTCGAGGATCGCTTCCGGTCGTGCGCGTCGCCTGCGTTTTTTCTTTCGCGTTGGTCATACGCAGACATATTATTGCGCGATTCCGTCATCGTCACCTCCAACGCTTTTCCGTCAATACATCCGCAATCTTTTCCCAGTCGCTACCACGGCGCACCTCGCTCCAATGTGCCACCCCCGTTTCGTCCACCCGCTCGGCGATCACACGCACCGCGAGCGAATCGCCCACGTTCAAATTGCCGTAGAAATGCATGTCTCGACCGACGAGGAGAGGAGGTTCGGCGAAACGGTGACGCTGCCATTCGGCGCGATCGACAAACGCCTGAAAGCTCGCAAAGTACAGAAAGTCCGCGCCATTGAAGTCGTTGTTCGGGCACGGCAAGAAAACGCATGGCTCATGCTGTGAAGAAGCACAGGTTGCGAGCCGCTCCCACGCATCACGTTCGCCGGCGCGCAAGCGTTTTCCCTGCGCCGTCATCTGCCTTGCTTCGTCGGACATCGGGCTCACGTCCCCAGTAAGCGCGGCGAGCGCCGCACGTGAGACGGAACGATTGTCTCGCGCGGCATGGCGTTGAACAAACGTCGTCGACATCGCCAGCGTTGCGCGCTTAATCGCATCGCTTGTGACGCTGTGGGTACTGAAGTGGCGAACGGCCCCAACGCGAGACAGCGAAGTGATGATTTCGAAGCCGTCATTCTCGGCGATGCTGTCCAATCCTTCCGCACGCAGGCGGATCGCTGTAAACGCAGCGTACGAGCGCGCGCCGTCCTCGGCGACAAAATCGGGCGCGTCCCGCCCGGAATGCGCAGCCAATGCTTCCCAATGCCAATGCCCGCACTCTTTGAGTAGCCAGTTCTCGGAAAGTCCCGTGAAACACAATTGCGGCATGCCTGCGCAATAGCGATGCGTGGCGGCTTCCATCGGTTCACGCCACCATCGTTTCGGGGCGCGGCATAAGCGCTGTACGGCTCGCGTTGATCGAATCGACAACGTGGGCCGCATCGCGCGCGACGCCCGAGAATCGGCCCGAGCCCCACGTATGCAGCCACGGCAGGCCGATGAAGTAAAGCCCCGGCAGCGGCGTGATGCCACGCTTGTGGGACGGATAGCCGCGCCCGTTGAACACGGGCGCATCCAGCCAACTGAAGTCCGGGGTGAAGCCGATACACCAGATGATCGACGTGATGCCGCTTTGCGCAAGATCAAGCGTCGTGCGCTCGGCGCTCGGGCGCCAGACCGGTTGGTAACGCGAACCCGGTGGAGCATCGATACCGTTCTTTTCGATGAACGCGTCAATGCCAGCATTGATCCGGTTGTAGGTGTCGTCCGCGTCGTCGAGGTTCGCCGCTAGGTTCGGCGCGAAACATAGTTGCCCGGCACGCAAGTCATTGAGTAAGCCGTAAAGCCCCATGCCTTCCATCGCGAATTTTCGCAAATCGATATCGCGGCCGCCGTCGCGCCCCGTTACGTAGTGATTGGTATTGTCGCGTACGCCCTCGCGCAGCGGATGTTGCTCGACGGGCATGTCGTAGTAGCGCATGTCCGCAAGCCAGTCGACCACGTCTCGCCCGCGATAGAAGCGCGCGCAGCGCGGCGCCTCGCCGACGGCAAGATAAACCTTGCGGCCTGCGATGTGCAGGTCTTCGGCGATCTGCGCGCCTGACTGACCCGAGCCGACGACGAGTACCGCACCTTCGGGCAAGGCTTGAGCATTCCGGTATTCAGACGATTGCACCTGGATGATGCCCGCCGGCACGCGCTCGGCCATGCGAGGCACGATAGGCCGGTGGTAACCGCCCGAGGCCACCACGACGTGATCGGCCGTGAACTCGCCGCGAGTCGTCATGACCTCGTAGCTGCCGTCATCGCGGCGTTTTACCCGGCTGACCTCCGTTTGCTCCAGCA
>JAXDQB010000082.1:0-4135 GCA_034668065.1 Paraburkholderia sp. | reverse complement strand
AGCCCGGGTGCGCGCGCAGATTCCTGTGCGACCGGCAGGGCTTAGGCGGAGCCGAAACCGTGGCTTGATCCTGGCCAGGGGCTATGTCCCCGGCCTCCGCGCACACATCGGCTCCGTTTTCATCGCGCCCGTCTTGCAGGAGAAGGCTAGTCTTGCCGCCGCAGTTGCGCTGGCGGGAGCTTGAGCAGATTCCGGTACTTCGCCACGGTACGGCGCGCGACGAGCATACCCTCCTGGGTGAGCAACCTCGCGAGGGTCACATCTGACAACGGGCTTGATGGGTTTTCCTGTTCAATCATCTCCTTGATCAACGCGCGCACGGCGGCGGCGGAGCAACGGCCGCCGGTCTCCGTCGCGAGTTCGCGCGGGAAAAAGTGCCGGAATTCGAAGATGCCGCGCGGCGTTGCCATGTATTTGTTGCTCGATGCGCGCGATACCGTCGATTCATGCAGCCCCAATTCTTCGGCAAGCTTGCTGAGCACAAGAGGTTTCAGCGCAATCTCCCCGTAATCGAAAAACGCCTTCTGATATGAAACGATGCATTGTGCGACGCGCTGAATGGTGGTGAAGCGCTGCTCCGCGTTGCGCAAAAGCCAGCGCGCTTCCTGCAGTTGCTGCGCGAGGGGCGAGCCGCCGCTGCCCGATTGCGCAAAGAGTTCGGCATAGACGCGATGGATGCGCGCGCGCGGCAGCACAGCGGGATTGATCGTCGCAACCCAGCGGTTCTTGACGCGGCGTACGATTACGTCGGGTATGACGTAATTGTCGTCTGTGCTTGCATAGAATTCGCCGGGCTTCGGATCGAGCCGCCGCACGAGCGCGCAGGCCGTGCGCAACTCCTCCGCGGAACAGCCGATCTGCTTTTGCAACTCCGCATGTTCGCGGCGAGCGAGCCGCTCGAGATGGTGCTCGACGACTTCGCGAGCGATGGCGCGCCCGTCGGTGTCCGGCGGCAAGGCATCGAGTTGCAGGCTCAGGCATTCGGAAAGCGACCGTGCGCCGACGCCCGGCCTGTCGAGCGTCTGGACGAGGCGCAATGCAATGCGCAGTTCCTCTTCGCTTAAAGGCGGCTCGGCCTCGAACGCTTCGGCGAGATCGACGAGCGACTCGCGCAGGTAGCCATCGTCGTCCAATGCTTCGATGACCACCTGCGCCGCCGCGTGGTCTCGCTCGTTGAGGGGATAAAGATGAAGCAGGCTTTGCAGGTGTTCATGCATCGTCGGCTGGGCATGCGCCCACGCGCCCGGATCGATGTCGTCCCCGTCGCCATTGTGGCGTGAAGCCGGGCGCAGCGACCATTCCTGAGCGGACTCGCCCCCCGTCTCGTCGGCCGACGACGCCGCAGGCGTATCGGCACCGGCAAGGCTGTCGAACCCGTCAGCCGTTTCGACCGGCGCTGGCGTATTGCTGACGGCGATGGTGTCGGCGCCGCTATGCGCCGCAACCGCCCCGTTCGTCGCCCGCTCGTTGTCTTCCAATTGCGGATCGTCATATTCGAGGAACGGGTTGGTGTCGAGCGCTTGGCGCAACTCGTGCTGAAATTCCAGCGACGACAACTGCAGCAGTCGCACCGATTGTTGCAGACGCGGGGTCAGCGCGACGTGTTGTTTGCTGCGCAGTTCGAGAGTCGGCATGGCGGTTTCCTCGCGGCAATGATGCCCGACGCTCAAGCAACAGCCATACCATGCAGCGCAACGAACGGACCCGCGTGGTTGTGACCATCGTAGGTGCCAGTAAATCAGGTATTACCTCAGCAGCTTTTACATGCGCTGTGCAAAAAACGCGCCGCGTTCGTCATGGAGTGGGCCCCCGGGCGGCTTTTGGCGCGGCACGTTGCTTGCAGGAGCATTCCGTGCGGCGGGCACCGCGCCGTGCGGCGCGTCGCCTGGACCGCATACGACTCGGCAGTCCTTTCAGTCATTTGAGCAGGAGAACCCGTGAAAATGCTTCAGTCACTCAAAATCGCAGCCGGAGTTGCCTCCCTTTTCTTCGCCCTCGGCGTGACGGCCCAGACCATGAGCGGCACGCCGCCTGCGCGGGATTCGTCGTCGACCGACCCGTCCGCTTCATCGGAGTCGGTCGGGCAACACATCAACGACGGGACTATCACTGCAAAAGCCAAGGCGGAGCTTATGGGAGCGAAAGACGTGAAGGCCTCGCGCGTGCACGTAAAGACGCACCGCGGCGTCGTCAGGCTGACCGGAACCGTTCCAAGCGCTGCTGAAAAGCAGCGCGCGCAAGAGATCGTCGAAGGCATTGACGGTGTTCGGTCTGTCAAGAATCGTTTGAAGGTCGTCGAGGCGGGCGCGGGCGAGTAGGTCGCTCGTCCGTTGCAAACGCGGCGCTCCCGCCGGAGCCGAGCAGGAACGCTTCGGGCGCGCGACGTTGCGAATGACGAAATTTCCGGTTTATGCGGTGGCTCGCCGCGGCGGCGCGAGCCGCATGAAACTTACGCACGAAGCGACGCCTGCGAATGCGGCTGCCACCTCGAGCGAGATGGTCGGCCCGCTTGCGGGGGCGATGCCGAAAAAGAGTGCGACAAGCGCCGCACCGAGCGTCTGCCCGGTCAGGCGCGCAGTTCCCAGCATGCCGCTTGCGCCGCCGCTGCGTTCACGCGGCGCGGACGACAGCAACTGCCGGTTGTTCGGCGACTGAAACATGCCGAACCCCGCGCCGCACAGCGCCATTCGCCACGCGACATCGAACGTGCTCGAATGCAAGCCTAGCGTTGCGAGCAACACGAGGCCTGCGCTCAGCAGGATGAGCCCGATGCCGCCCAGCAGGCCGGCCGAGTAACGATCAGAGAGAATGCCCGCGATCGGCGCGGCAAAGACGATGGCGACGGGCCAGGGCGTGATCAGCAGCCCCGTTTCGACCTGGGTCAGCCCCAGCGTATTTTGGAAGAGAAACGGAAGCGAGACGAACGCGAGCATCTGCGCGCAGAACGAGCAGACGGAAGTCGCCACCGAAAGCGCAAAGACAGGAATCCTAAGCAAATCCACGGGCAAAAGTGGCGCCTTCTGCGTGAGTTGCCGGCGCACGAAGAAATAGCCGACGACGATGACCGCGAGCCCTTGCGCGAAGAGCCAGTGCAGCGACTCGCCGTGGCCCGCGCCGTCGATCGTATAGATGAGCAAGCCGAATACGAACGCGTTCATGAGCGCGCTCAAGTAATCGTATGGCGCATTGTGGCCGCCGTTAGTCGGCAGCGCTTTGTACGCTCCGGCGACCGCGGCAACGCCGATGGGCACGTTGATCGCGAAGAGCCATGGCCAAGAGGCGACAGCGAGCACCGCGGAGGCAACGGTCGGCCCGACAGCGGATGCAACGGCGACGACCATCGCGTTGATGGCGACGCCGCGGCCCAGCAGGGTGGGCGGATAGATGGCGCGTACGAGCGCTGTGTTGACGCTCATGATGCCCGCTGCGCCAAAGCCCTGTACAACGCGCGTCACAGCGAGCGCCGTGAGTGAGCCGGACAGCGAGCAGCCGAGCGACGCCATGGTGAAGAGGATCAGCCCTGCGGTATAGACGCGCCGGTAGCCGATGCGATCGCCGAGCGCAGCAAGCGGCAATAGCGAGATCGTGATCGAGAGCTGATAGGCGTTGACGACCCAGATCGATCCGGATGCGCTAGCGTGCAGATTCCGCGCGATAGTGGGTAGCGCGACGTTGGCGATTGCACTGTCGAGCACCGCGAGCGTGATGCCCAACGCGATAACGATGATCGCCCAGTAGCGTTGGGGGACGGGGAGGCCTTGTTCCGATTGCATCGAAAGGGGTGCCGAGGGCCGGCGTGCGGCGCGTCGGTCGAGTGGTCGAGACCCTCGGATTGTAAGCGGGCCGCCCTCGCTCGCGAGCCGGCGCGTGCACGGGCCGGTCTCGCGCGGCCGGGCGGCCGCAACGCAACGTCCTTGCCAAGGCCTTTCGCGCACCTAAAATAGGACTATCGTGATGATGGAGGCCATCATGTCGAATGCTTCGCTAGATCTCATGTTGGCCCTCGCGGTTTTCGTGTGCGCGGCATTCACGCTTGCCACGCGGTACCACACGGATCACCCGTTCAACGATCTTCTGCGATGGATTAGTGCCCGCCACTGGCTTCACGGGGTCCATCGGCGGCATTGACCGATGT
>JAXDQB010000081.1:0-5634 GCA_034668065.1 Paraburkholderia sp. | reverse complement strand
ACAGTCAGCTCATCCGTCTGTCCTTTCTCCCACCCGCTTCCGGTAAAGGATGACGAAGCGTGCTGGCGCATCGTCCGCTTTCAATGCCGCACGGCTCAACCCGTAGCGCGATGTCATGAAGTCGATCACCGCCGATGCCGCCGCTGCCGACAGCGCTGGCTTCCACATCCAGATATCGTCGCGGCGATCCACTGCGCATGCGTTGAACAGCGCACGGTCGGGGTCGCTTGCCGCGCCAATCACCCAGTCTTCCATTCGCGCGCCAAACTCCTTGATATAGCTGAAACACTCGAACTTGATCTGCTGCACGCTGTAGTTCACGGCGCCCTCCGGAGGCTGAGTCGTGCGTCGTTTAACCGGCGATGGGCATCAGGCGCGCGGGCGATATGCTTGCTGAGGTGCGTGAGCGCCATTGGTCGAAAAGGCTTGCGCCCGCACGCTTTTCTTCAACGGACATGTCGCCCAACACGTTTTCGAGCGCATTGAGCGCGTTGCCGACGCCATGCTGCGCAGCGAGCGACAGCCATACGAACGCCTGCACCCGATCGCGCTCGACGCCACGTCCGGTCGCATAACTGAAGCCGAGCCGCGCCTGCGACGGATAGTGCCCCTGTTCTGCCGCACGGCGGTACCACTGCGCGGCGGCTGCATCGTCTTGCTGCACCCCGCGGCCTTTCGCGAAGAGACCGGCTAGGTTCGCCTGCGCGAACGGGTCGCCGTTTTCAGCGGCGATCGTGATCCAGCGCACACCTTCGGCCTCGTTGCGCAGCGTCTCTTGCGACGACATCAGCATGGCGCCCAAATTCGACTGTGCCTGCGTATTGCCTTGGCGCGCCGACTTTTCATACCATTCGAGTGCTCGATGTAAATTCGCATCAACGCCTTCACCATTTGCATAGAGCGCGGCGAGCCATGCCTGGGCGATGCTGTCGCCGGCTTCGGCAAGCGTTTCGAACGCGTGAAACGCGCGGTTGAAATGGCCCTTCGCATAAAGCTTGACTGCTTCGTCCAGGTTCGTTTGCTTCACGTCATTCATTACGGCATTCATGTGTCGTATCCGGTAAGGGGTGACGGGGTTGTGCGCCGCGCGAGGCGCGCGGCGAGCGCGGTTTCGAGCCAGCGGCGCGAATCGACGGGAATGTCGATTGCGCCGCCACGGCGCTCCAGTAACCCGAGCCATCGCGCAAGCGGTTGCGGACCGTAGATGGTGACTCGGCACAATGTGCGCTGCAAAGCGATCGGCTGAAGCACGATAACGCATAGGCTCGCACCGGCAGAAAGGACGATCAGGTTCGGAAAGCGCCACATGGCGCGGATCGGAGCGCCGCTTTCATCCAGGCTTTGCGTGCTTTCAAATGTGGCGCTCGCGGTGGCCGCGTCCGTAAGCTTCGCGCCGATAGCAATACGCTGTCCGACATGCTTCCAATTCCCGGCTAGTTCGAGCCACCCGTCGCCGCGCCGCGCCCTCGAGACGCCATTTATGAGTGGCGGCGCGTCGATTTCGACGCGGTGGAGCGCATCGACTGCGGGGTCGAGATGCACGAAGATCAGCGGACCGTCAGTCGCGACCCGCACGCCCAGCAGACGCTCCGGACGCAGTCCGAGATACTGGTACATCTCGGGGCTGGGGATGTTGGCTTCGGTTGCCTGGAGCGGCACACGGTCGCGGCTGTGTGCACAGGACGTGAACGAGCACGATGTCTTCGCGCCTTGTCGGCATTGCAACGGCACGACGCGGCAGCCGCCGTGCTGCGCGAGATTGAAACGACCGGCGAGCTGGCCGTTTGCGAGACGCTGCACATGCACCGCATGGTCGCCGGCGGTGAAAGGCAGCAGGTCGCCCGCGCGCGGAATGTCCTCGTCGACGCCGATGCAGATCCACTCGCGGGTCCAGATTGCGTCGTCCTCGATCTTCGCGAACGCGAGCGTACGGTAGGCATCGGCATTGAGCGGCAGTTGGGCAGGCGTTGGGTTGCGTGACGCGACGATTTCACTCATAACGTGGCTCCCCTGATCAGCTCGTCGTTACGACTGACGGCGATTCATAATCCGCGCGCCCACGATGGACGACCGCACTCGCCGGAGCGGCCGGCAACGGGCCGTCGGCGCTGAAACGGTCGAGCACGTTTTTCGTCAGCCGCGAGATGTTGTTGTTGCAGCTATTCCAGGGCAAAGAGCCGCAATACGCGATCGAACTGAACGCGAAACATCCCCCGCCGTTCGGCGTTTCGTGGAACGTAATGTCCGCGCGAACGCGTGGATGAACGGTGCCGTCCAGACCCTGCTGATTGAAACCGAAATCTTCCATGACGAGCAGGTAGGCCTCGGTGTGACGTCCCGCAGAAGTCGCGACGGTCAGGATATGCGGTGGCGAGCCGAGCATGGTGTCGACGATATCGAGTTCGAGACCCGCCGCGCCGCCGCCTACAAGCCCGAAGTTGCCGAGCATCTCGTCGTAATCGATGCCTTCGAATGCCCACGCAACGCGTTCGTCAAGACTTTCCGGCGTGCGTGAGAAGTAGCTGGAAATATCGAAGCCTTCCGACGACATGCCGGTTCCCGCAACCGAATGCAGATAGCGTCCGCGATAGCGCCACATGCCGCCGAGTTCGCCTGTGCCCTGGTGGTAATACTCGCCCGGATCGGCACGCCACGTGCGGATGCCCGACTCGCAGCGACGCATTTCGGTGACGACGCCGCGGCCCAGCCCGTCGTACGCCGGATGATACGAATGCACCCAATACCAGCCGTCCGCGCCCATGTACATAATGCGGCCGCCGCGCTGCGTATAGTCGTGCAGCGCATCGAGTTGCGGCCCCGAGTTATGCTCTGGATGCGAGCCGGTGATTATCACGTTGTAGTCTTCGAGTCGCGCCAGACCGTCGTAAGTGAGGTCCTCGTCGGTAAAGACGTCGTATTCGTAGCCGAGCGTTTCGAGCCAGTAGACGAGGTGCAGGTCGGCGGGATATTGCCACGGCGCTTGCGCCAGAAAGTGATCGTACTTTGGCCGGATGCTCAGGATGGGCCGTAAGCGCGATGACAAACAGATGCCGCTGCCGTCGGTATGCGTGTCGTAGATCGAACCGCCATATTCGCGATGCTCTGCGAGGAACATGTTCTGCTGCTGCATGATCGGCACGCGGTAGACGAAGAGTTCTGCGCCACCCGCGTTACAGGCGACGTGTTCGTTCGCATATGCCATATAACTGATGGTTGGCACCATCACCGCAATTTTCGACTTTTTAGCTCCGAGTTTCGGGACGATCCAAAACGGGATGTAATCTTCGTCGCCTTCCGCCGTCGTGAGTTTTGCAGCATAGAAGCGGCTCTTGATGTCCTCGGGCACCGTCCATTCGAAGCTCACGTCCCAGCGCGCATTGTCGAGGTCGTCGTCGTGGAAATGAATCGCGCCGTATTCTTTTTGCGCGTGCTTCCAGTCGAAATTGCGGCCGGCCCAGTTGTAACCGGTCATCGCTCGGGTTGGGCAGTTGACGAGCTGGGCGTCGAATTTGTACGGTCCCTGGTCGCGGCATACTAGCGTGTCGATGCCATCCGAAAAGTCCCATGCGGCGACAATGCATTCGGACAATGGCCCGGTTGGTCCGCTATGGCGTCGCTCGCTCAGGCCCGGCTGAACGCCGGCCTTCATCGTCTCGATCTCGAAGCGCGACAGCGCGCGGTTGCAAAGGCGCGGGCTGTCGACCTTGCCGTTGTAATGACCGCCGATCAACACGCCCTGCGGCAGCGACGAGCGTCCGATCGGGCCGCTTTCGAGTCCTTTTACGAAGCCCGCGATTACGAGGGGAATGTCTGTGTGCGTAATCGGCCCGGCGAACTGCGCCTCCACGGGAGGCACGACCGGGTCGAGCGCATAGACAATCTGCGGTTCGTGATACAGCACGACAGCGCCCGTTTTCGCATCGAAGGTCGCGGCGAGAAAATGCCACGCGTGGTCTCGCAGACGCGCGCCGGTCGTGAACGTCTTATCGTTGATGCGAAGTTCGGTGCAGCCGTCCTCGTTGATAAAGAGACCATAGCCTTCACCATTCGACCACTTCGTGACGAGTCCCTGCTCGCCGTGCTTCCAGTAACGGGCATCGGTGCGCGGCGTGGTCGGCCAGATCCAGCATTGCAGCGTGAAGCTCTCCACCTTCAGTTGCGGCGCATCCGGCACATACGCATACGAGCCGCCGTAGACCGCCTGGGGACGACCATCGTAGGTAGCTTCGCAGTCGGCCGTCACGGGCTTCTCGATGAAGCCCGGGCCGCGCGGATTGGTGTCGCCATTGATCATTTGAACGATCGACGCGCGATACTGCGCGGGACCGTCGCAGTTGACGTAGAACCTGATGGTGTCGCCGGGATGAACGCTGAATTTGTCCGCATAACCGGTGAGTCGCATTGCACACATAAAGAGTAGGCTCCTGCCTTCATGCCGCTCGTGGAGCGGCGGTCGTCGTGGTCACGCGCTGGATTCGCAGCGCAGGGAAGGGCGTTTTTGCAGACCGGTTCAGGTAACCGGCCAGTTGTCGTCGCGGCGCTTGTAACCCTCTGAATAGTGTTCGGGCATGCCCGCGGTTTCCGGCATCTCGTCTAGGCGCATCAGAAAGATCGCGTGCTGGATATCCTGTTCGCTCGTGTAGACATCGTCGGTGGCGAATGCCGGCGGGACGCCGCGAATGCCCGAAAGCCGGCCGATGCGCCATTCCGAGTCCACCTTCGTGCAGATCACAATGAGCTTGTTTTTTGGCGACGTGCCGCGCATGCGCAGCAGCACACGGCGCAAGTCATGATGCTCATGCGTGCCGCCGGTCACGACTGTGGTGTCGCCAGGCGTTTCGCACTTGAGGACAGAAAAGCCTGCGACCCCATGCATGGACTCCGTGCATTCCTTATGAAGCGCGATCAAACGATCGCGTTCGGCCGTACCTTTCTTTGGGATAGAAATCATGAGATCGATCTCATCAAGATTTAAAGGATTACTAATCGTGTTGTCAGAAAAGTGAAGCAAGGTTCGTCACACATCTCTTGTTGAGCAGCGTCTGCGCGTTCGCCTAACCGTTGAGTCGAAAAAAAAGCCCGACATGCCAGAGACACTGGCAAGCCGGGCTTTTTGGCCTTTTGCCGAGCGGAACATCTTTGTCTCGTTCGGCATCATTAGTCAGGTTTTACTGCTGTCTTCGCCCGATTTGTTCATCGGAGGCAGACTCCTGCTGCAAGGATAATTAGCAACAAGTGTACCTATGCATACGTGTAGGCGCCCTCCCGTCTCGCTGACAGCGGTCTTTGATGTTTTGTCGACGTTCAACGATCGACAGTCTTCGTCATGCTATGTGCGAGAGCCGTGCTTCGCTGCGCATCGATGGTGCGCCTCGCACCGTTAGCGGGCGATCAATGACGTATTGATTCGGACTTGACGATTTCGTCGGCGACGGTTTCTATCAACGCGTGATTGTCGCGCGCCCGCAAGCACAACACCCGATATGCCTCGTCGTCCGATATCTGCCTTGTCTTCATGATGATCGACTTGGCGAGTTCGATCGTCCGGTGCCTCGCTGCTTTCTGTTCCGCGCGCTGGATAAATGTTTGCAGAGACTTGTGCTTCTTATGCTGTGCGATGGTGACGGCAATTGC
>JAXDQB010000080.1:0-4518 GCA_034668065.1 Paraburkholderia sp. | reverse complement strand
GCAGCGGCTCGTGCGAAAGTTTGGCAAATCAAATATCAGTCCTTTCTTAATTCTTTCTGTGGTTCCCTGACATTGATTCGGATGCGGCGGCCAATTAGTTCGGTGGGCTAATTAATTTATTGTCGATGCCGCGCATAGCGTCTAGATTTCTAATCGGCGCATGGCAAACCGGTCCTTTGCCTTAATGCGCCGAACCCCCGTTGGCCCGGCTTTGCCGGGCTCTTTTTTGGTGCAAGGGGCGGCGGGCAGCATTTCTTCGTCTCCGATGCAGCAATCGTCAGGACACCTTACTATTGCGGACTCAACGAGCCTGCAAGTAGCGAACGGGGTCGATCGACTGCCCTTTGTAGCGTAGTTCGAAGTGCAGTGCAACGCGATCGTTGTCGCTGTCTCCCATCTCCGCGATTTGCTGGCCTTGCGCCACGCTTTGCCCTTCCTTGACGAGCAGCCGGCGATTGTGTGCATAAGCAGTAAGGAAGTCGGCATTGTGCTTGATGATCAGCAAATTGCCGTATCCACGCAAGCTGTCGCCCGCATAAACGACAGTACCCGCCGCGGCTGCGACAACCGGCGTGCCGGCCGTGTTGGTGATATCGATGCCTTTCGAGTTGGTGCCGTTGAAGCTGGCCACCATCGTGCCTCGCGCCGGCCACACGAGCATGATGCCGTTGGCCGGAGCGGCCTGCATCGGCCCGAGCGCGGCGCGGGCGGCGTCGCGGCCCGACGTATCGCGGCCGGCGGGAGCACGTGGCGTCCCGTTGGTCGCCGTGCGCGACTCGCTCGGATTTGTCGCCGCGGTGTTGCCCGGCGGCGCGACACGCAGGATCTGACCGACCTCGATAGCATCAGGATTCGACAGCTTGTTCCAGCGGACGATGTTCTGGACCGGTTGGCGCTGATTGCGCGCAATCATGCTCACCGTATCGCCGCGCTCTACGCGGTAGTACCCGGGTGCGACACGCGTTGTGCCGCATGCGGCAAGTGCCGCCGCGAGCGGCAGGCAGGCGAGCCCTATCAGTGTTCTTCTCAGCATTGAACCTCGCTTGTAACGTCGAGCCAGGGAAGCGCCGCGTGCGGGCCCCAGCGGCACGGCGTGCGGCACACAAAAAAAATCCGATTTTAGCGGGTGCGAGCGCCGCGGCCGAAGGGCTTAGACATCGCACCGGCGGCGTTTGCCTCGCATCCGGCGACGCGGGCGGTTTCTACTCCTTGTCTGCCGCTATGACGACTCCGATGCGCAAGGCTGCCGTTTCGCTCTGCCCGGGCGCGAGCCAGCGCAAGCCGAGCCCGTTATGGATGGCATCAGGCAGTCCCAGCCAAGGTTCGACGCAGTAGAAGTCGGACGTATCGGCTTGCGTCCAGCTCGTCACGGCATACCAGGGCACGGAGCCAGGCCGCCGCAGGTCGATCTCGATTTGCCTGTCGAGCGGCGCGCAGATGAGCCTCACCGGTTCGTCCGGGGTGGCTTCGAGACAGTGAAAGCGATCGTGAATGCGCGCTTCGTCGAGGGTGTAGCGCGATTCGCCCTTTTCCGGCGCGCTGATCGAACCGTCTTCGAGTTGCCGTCGCCGTTCGGTGCGTGGCAGTTCGAGCGTCGTCTCGGCGCGCAGCGAATGCGGCAACGCGAAATAGAAGTGATGCCCGGCGTAATAAGGCAGCGGCGCTTCGCCCGTGTTGGCCGTTGTCAGCGTGACATCGAGCGTGCGGGCATCGACGAGCCGGTAGGCCGCTTCGAAACGAAATCCGAAGGGGTATTGCTGCCTCGTTGCATCGCTGTCCGCGAGTGTCATGCGGATGCCTCGGCCGTCGGGGTCGAGCGCTGCTGCAAATGGGAGGTCGCGGGCAAAGCCGTGTGCCGGCATTGCCCGCACCGCCCCCGCGTTGTCCCGCCATTCGCCGATGCGGCCGTCGACGTGATGACGGCCGAGAAACGGAAAGAGCAGTGGATTGCCGCCGCGCACTCGCGCGGGCTGGCTCCAGTCGGCGCGATCGGGCCAGTGGATGACAGGCACCTCGCCGACGCTCCAGGACAAAAGACGGCCTCCGAATTGAGGGGCGATCCGCAGGCGCGCGTCGCCCAGTGTGAGTTCAACTATGTCGTGTTCCTGAAAGAGAGTCATAGGTCGAAAGATGAGTTGCCCTGCGGAAACGGGCAAAGCCCCGATTGTGCCCTGGGTTAGGCTACGGAAAAACCCTTGGTCGAGAAATTGCGGCTTTTCCTCAATGCCGGCTTGCCGATAATGCCGGTGCCGCGCAAGCCGAGGCGCCGATTGCCTATGTGACCGGCGAAAAGGCGGGTGTGGGCGTGATCGACCTCGACAAGATGACGCTCGAAAATACCTTTTCCATAGGAGGGAGCGGAGCGCGCGGCTTGAGTCTTTCGAGGAAATTGTCCTTGGTCCGCGTTTGCGGGTGCAGTCACGCTATGATCGCTTGACAAGCGATAGGTCCGTCCATGCAGTGTGCCCGGCCATGCTCAACTTTGCGCGAAATGGAGGGCTCACGGAAGTGCGCACTGTGCGCCGAGCCACGCTCGTCGCGATTGTGCCGTTGGCGGACACCGTAAATGGCCGTAGGTCCGCAAAGTAATCAAAGCAAATCCTTCAATCGATACCCTGCCATCGCGAGTATGAGAGCAGGCGTTCTCAGGCGCCGTCCGCCGGGAAAGTCGCGGTGAGCGATTCTGGCGAAGATGTCGAGCCGCGCCGCTTGCCCGGCGATCGCTTCGGCGATGAGCGTGCCGGCTAGCGCAGTCGTGTTGACGCCGTGCCCCGAAAAGCCCTGCGCAAAGTAGACGGTTGGCGAGAGGCGGCCGAAATGCGGCGCCCGGTTCACCGTGATGTCGACCAGCCCGCCCCAGGCGTACTCGATTTTCGCGTCCGTGAGTTGTGGAAACGTCTTGAGCATGTCTCGGCGCATCGATGCGGCAAGGTCGCGAGGGGCGACTGTTGAATAGCTGACTTTCCCGCCCCACAGCAGCCGCGTGTCGGCGGACGGGCGGAAGTAGTCGAGCACGAAACGGCTGTCGCAAACTGCGGCCCGCGCAGGCATCAGCGTTCTCGCGCGCGCCTCGCCAAGCGGCTCCGTTGCGATCAGATAGGTGCCCACCGGCATGATCTTGCGTGCGAGTGCCGGCGCGAGCGTGCCCACATAGGTATTGCACGCCAGGACGATGAACGATGCGCGTACGCTGCCGTGTGCAGTGCGCGCCACATGCTTGCCGCCTTCGGCTGAAAGGGCGCTCACGCAGCTGTCTTCGAAGATTTGGGCGCCGGCCGCGGTGGCCGCACGTGCAAGCCCCAATGTGAAGTTGAGTGGATGCAGATGGCCGCTATCGGGGTCGTAAAGGCCGCCGAGGTAGCGCCGCGATTGCACATAGTGGCCCATCTGCGTGTGCTCGATGTAGCGGAACCGCTCATGGCCGAAGCGCTTGGCGGCTTCGTCGCGCCAGCGGCGCAGCGCATCGACGTGACGCGGCTTGTTTGCGACCGTGATATAGCCGGGCACGAGGTCGCATTCAATGCCGTGCCGGGCGATGCGTGTCTTGACGGTGGCGAGCGCCTCCTGCCCCATCGCCCAGACGCGGTTGACGTCCGCGGCGCCGAGGTGCCTATCGAACGTATCGATTTCGCAGGCGAAGCCGCCGATCAATTGTCCACCGTTGCGGCCGCTCGCGGCCCAGCCGACCTTCGATGCTTCGAGCACAGCCACCGAAAGCCCGCGCTCCGCAAGCTCGAGCGCGGCGCTGATCCCCGTCAGGCCCGCGCCGATGACACAGACGTCGGCGGTGAGCGTGCCCTCGAGCGGAGGGTGACGTGTTAGATCGTTCGCGGTGGCGGCGTAGTAAGAGGCAACATGAGCTTGGCCGGAGAGTTGTTCCATGGGCGATCCGCCGTTACAAGCGCTTCAGTTGACGCGCTGTGGCATCGATGGCCGCTTTGGCCTTCGACACAAGCTCGTCAATTTCCCCCTTCGTGATCACGAGCGGCGGCGAGAGCAGCATCCGGTCGCCGCTGGCGCGCATGATCAGATTACTGTCGAAGCAGAAGTCGCGGCAAAGCACGCCCACTTCGGCACCGCTGGCAAAGCGCGTTCGCGTGAGGGGATCCTGAGCCAGTTGGAGCCCCGCGACGAGTCCTGCACCGGTAATCTCGCCGACAATCGGATGAGCGTCGAACGTTTCGCGCAAACGCTGCTGAAAGTAGGGGCCGATGTCGAGCTTGACGCGCTCGACGATCCCTTCGTCGCGCAGCAGCTTCAAATTCGCCACGGCGACTGCCGCCGCAACAGGATGCCCTGAATACGTGAGACCGTGATTAAACTCGCCATTGTCGATGATCGCTTGTGCGATGCGATCATGGAGGGCCACGGCACCCATCGGCACATAGCCGCTCGTCAGGCCCTTGGCGAGCGTCATCAGATCGGGCTCGATGCCGAAATGCTGATGCGCGAACCATTCGCCCGTGCGGCCAAACCCGCCTATCACCTCATCGGCTACAAGAAGCACGTCGTACTTGC
>JAXDQB010000079.1:0-3331 GCA_034668065.1 Paraburkholderia sp. | reverse complement strand
TGCAAATGCGATTGCCGCGTCGGTGGATGGCGCGGCACGCACGCCCGGCTTAGTGGGCCGACTTGCCGACGAACATGTGGTCAAGCCAGCCGTCTCCGGAATCGATTCAGCCGTCTCCCGAATCAGTTCCAGCTTGCGCCAAAGGGGGCGCCGCGACGACGAGCCCATCCTGGGCGACAACAACGTCTGAGGTACAAGCCAGCACGCTTCAGGCACGCTTTTCGTCGCGTACGGTACGGGGCCGCCGAGCGGCGGCACGTCTCAATCGAGTCCATGCCGCCGCTCATGCGCCGAGGCTGAGGCCGGCTTGGCGAGCACTCGGAGTGCCCGAAAAGCGCTTACAGCGAATCCAACACCGAGCGCAGCATGGCCATCATCTGGTCGATCTCTTCCGTCGTTACCGTGAGAGCCGGCATGAAGCGCAAGAGATTTGGCCGCGCCGCGTTGAGCAGGAGGCCATCGGGTTGCATCAGGCGCGCCCGCTCGACGATCTGCGGCCCGATATCCTTGCCAAGCATGAGCGCGCGCAAAAGACCCTCGCCACGCTCGCCTTCGAAGCCGCGCTCGGCGGACAGTTCGACGAGCCGCTCGCGCAGATAAGCGCCACGTGCACGGACACCCTCTAGAAAGCCGGGCGACAAGACCTCCGTGATGACGGCATGGCCCACCGCCGTCATCAGCGGATTGCCGTTGTAGGTGCCGCCCTGGTCGCCAGCCTCGAAGACAGCGATCTCGGCCTTCGATAGCAGTGCTGCGAGCGGCACGCCGCCGCCAATACCTTTGCCGAGCGTCATGATGTCGGGCTCGACACCGGCGAGTTCGTAGGCGAAGAGGGTACCCGCGCGGCCGCAGCCGCTTTGCACTTCATCAACGATCAGCAGCACGCCGTGGCGCCGCGTCAGCTCGCGTAATTCGTGCATGAACTCACGCGTGGCGGGGATCACGCCGCCTTCGCCCTGGATCGGCTCGAGCATGACGGCAACCGTCTTCTCGCTGATAAGCCGCTCGACCGACGCGATGTCGTTGAACTCCGCTTTCGGAAAGCCGGCTACTTGCGGCGCATAGAGCGTGTCCCAGCCGGCTTTGCCGCTCGCCGACATCGTCGCCAGCGTGCGCCCGTGAAAGCTGTGATCGAAGGTAATGATCTCGTACGCACCTTTCTTGAACTTCTTGCCCCATTTGCGGGCAAGCTTGATCGCACCCTCGTTCGCTTCGGCGCCGCTGTTGGCGAAAAAGACTTTATCGAAGACGCTGTGTTCGGTGAGCAGTGCGGCGAGTTGTGCCATCGGCTCGTTGTAGAAGGCCGGTGACGGGTTGATCAGGAGGCGTGCTTGCTTCTCGATCGCCTCGATCATGGCCGGGTGGCAGTGCCCGAGGCAATTGACGGCCCAGCCCTGAATGAAATCGAGATAGCGCTTGCCTTCATTGTCGAAGAGCCAGGAGCCCAAGCCGCGCGTGAAGACGACGTCGGGCCGGTTAGTGATGTACATCAGCGACTGCGTCGGGTACTCGTTGAATTGCATGGGGCGGCTCCGCGATACATGTTATGAAGGACAAGCCAGGAAATGAAAAAGCCACGGAATTCCGTGGCTTTCGCTTTTGACCGATTTCGCGCCTAACTTTGAATCTGCAAGGCGCGCATCTGCGACGAGCCGACGGGTTCCCGTACGGGCGGCGAGCGGCGACGTCGGAGCAGGGTCAGGATGCGGTTCATGCGCGCAAGAATACGACAGCAGGCGAACGGATGCAATCGCGAACGCGCGTCATTGTGTCGTCGCTTCGAACGGCTACCTTGTCATACGGCGTTTGCGAGATCGGCTTCGCTCGTGAACGAATCGGCGTAGAACTCGTCGGCCGGCAACCCATGATGGTTCGTAAAGTCTCGCAACGCGGCTTCGACCATCACGGGCGCTCCGCACGCGTAGACCTGATAGCCGGACAAGTCGGGCAGATCTTCGATGACGGCCCGGTGCACGAACCCGGTGCGGCCCGTCCATGCGTCGGCCGGATCGGCCTCCGAGAGCACCGGCACAAAGCGGAAGTTCGGATGATCTTTCGCCCATTGCTCGGCGAGCTCCATCAGATAGAGGTCCTTCTTGCGGCGGCCGCCCCAGTAGAGCGTTATCGGCCGGTCGATGTTCTTGAAGAAGGCATGCTCGACGATCGCCTTGATCGGGGCGAAGCCGGTGCCCGAGGCGATGAGCACGATCGGCTTAGTCGAATCCTCGCGCAGGAAGAACGTGCCAAGCGGGCCTTCGAAGCGCAGGATCTCGCGCTCCTTCATCGTGTTGAAGACGTGATCCGTAAACGCGCCGCCAGGCATGTGGCGGATATGAAGCTCGAGCGGGCCTTCGTCGTGGGGGGCACTCGCCATCGAGTAGCTGCGGCGCTTGCCGTCTTTCAGGATGAATTCAATGTATTGACCGGCGAGATACTGCAGCCGTTCGTTGGCCGGCAACTGCAGCTTCAGCACGACGACGTCGTCGGCCTTGCGCTCGATGGCGTTGACGCGACACGGCAGTTTCTTGACCTGCATGTCGCCGACACCCGCAATTTCGCGCACGTCGATGACGAGGTCGCACTTCGCGCTCGCGCAGCAAAAAAGCGCCATGCCCCGCGTTTTCTCGTCGTTCGAGAGTGCCGACGACGAATGCGAGCGCTGCTCGACTTCGCCCTCGACGATCGTGCCCTTGCAGGAGCCGCATGCCCCGTTCTTGCAGCCGTAGGGCAGGCCGATGCCCTGGCGCAGGGCGGCACTCAGCACCGGCTCGTCGGGTTCCACTTGAAACTGCCGGCCGCTTTGCCGGAGGGTCACGTTATATGCCATAGCGTTCAAAACGAAAAAAATGGAAATCGTTGGCGCCGCCATCGACTAATCTGCCGACGATGGCGCCGCTCCTCGCGGGCGCCAATAAGGCGCGTCGCGCATCGTTTGGCGCACGCCGCGGCCGGCGTGCTTCCACCGCGGCGGCTACAATCGCACGATCATGATCACCACACGACTTTTGCGGCGTCCGCGTGTGCTCGTCGTCGGATGCGGCGACGTCGGCTTGCGCGCCGCACGGATGCTGCTTGCAGGCGTTGCACGGCCGCGCGTCATTGCGCTCACGAGCCGGCCCGAGCGCGCCGCCGTGCTGCGCGCGGCGGGCGTCACGCCGATCGTGGGCGATCTCGATGCCGCACGCAGCCTGCGACGTCTGGCAGGCCTCGCACCGACCGTTCTCCACCTCGCACCGCCGCCGCAGCGCGGTGACGACGACCCACGTACGCGCGCACTGATTGCCGCGCTGACGGCACGTCGCCCGATAAGCCGCGCGCGGGTAATGCCCGG
>JAXDQB010000078.1:0-12968 GCA_034668065.1 Paraburkholderia sp. | reverse complement strand
AGACCTGCCACCGTCGGGCCGTGTCAGACACGCGCCTGATTGTCGAACGCGAGCAGACCAAAACTTCGCGCCGTCTTGTGCGTGAGGTAGCCCACCTCGTTGCTGCTCGCCGAGGCAGCGAGCATGCCGGTAGTAAGCCACCGGTTGACCTTGAGGCCGTTGTCGGTCGTTTCGACGAAGTTGGCGTCGCGGTCCTCCTTCATCAGCTTGGCGATGCGGTCCAACGCGTCATCCCACGAAATGCGTTGCCATCGGTCGCCGCCTGCTGCGCGGTACTCCGGGTAGCGCAAGCGGCTCGGGCTATGGATGAAGTCCACGAGGCTCGCGCCCTTCGGGCAAAGCGTGCCGCGATTGACCGGATGGTCCGGGTCGCCCTCAATATGAACGATGCTCGCCGGCGCGTTCTTCGCACCGTCGCCAAGGCTGTACATGAGCACCCCACAGCCAACCGAGCAGTACGGACACGTGTTGCGCGTTTCCGTCATGCGCGAGAGCTTGTACTCGCGCACCTCTGCAAGCGCCGGGACGGGCGAAAATCCGAGCAGTGCAAGGCTCGAACCTGACAAGGAGGACGCTGTCACTTTGAGGAACTGGCGTCGCGATAATTGCAACATGGTCTCCCCCTGCGAAAATGATGCCTTTTCGAGTCATTAAAGTTTAGGCGGTACTTCTCGCACAGGCGAACTCGGGCGTGCTGCAAAGCAGCACTCTATCGGGCATGCGCGATGCGGCAAAAGTCTGGCAACAGCACGAAGCGTTGCTATCAGGAGGGCGAGAATAATGCCTGCAGTCGTCCTGCAAAGCCTGTTCGGTCTGGTGCGTCGGGAAGCGGCGTGCCTTGTGGATGCCGTGACGCATTTAGGCGAGCATCGCTGCTCGACCATGGCTGCCGGAATCGCTTTCTATTCCGCGTTTTCGCTCGCGCCAATGCTGGTAATGGTGATCGCGGTCGCGGGTTGGTTTTTCGGAGCCGATGCCGTACGCGGACAAATTTTCCAGGACGCGCATCAATTGATCGGCGATCAGGCGGCCGCCGCCATTCAGATGATCGTCATCAATGCGCGCACGCACGGGGACACAGGCGGCCTCGCCGCCATCGTCTCTTTCATCGCACTCGCGCTCGGCGCTTCTGCGACCTTCGCGTCGCTGAACAGCGCCCTTTCGATCATCTGGCCGCAAACCCACGAGCGCCGATTCTCGAGCGTCGTCGCACTCGTCAAAGTGCGATTGATTTCCTTTGGGCTTGTACTCGGCGTGGCATTCCTCGCGATCGTTTCGCTCGTACTCGACGCGGCCATCACATTCGTGGGCGCATGGTTGTGGGGTAATACTTCCTATGCGGTGGCCGGCGACTTGCTTCAACTGGCGTTCGGCATCACTGTTCTCGCGATATGTTTCGCCGCGCTGCTGAAGTTTCTGCCCGACGCGCGCGTGGCGTGGCGCGATGCGCTCACCGGCGGCGTCGTGGCGGCGCTGCTCTTTTCAGGCGGCAAGAAGCTTTTCGCGCTGTATCTCGCGCACGTTGGAATGGCCAACGCGTTTGGAGCGGCAGGTTCGCTGGCGATATTGTTGATGTGGCTCTACTTTTCCGCGGCGGTCCTGCTTTTCGGCGCCGAGTTTGCGGCAGCCCGCGAACGGCAGCGAAGCACGCGCATTGCAGGTGCCAGGCACACGCCAGGAAGTCATCCGCGTTCGGCCCGCTGAACGCTGTCGAACGCCCGAGTGTTTCGACTTAATTCGGAATAATTTCAAAAATCCAAGGGCATTATGAAAGAAGCGTATCCGCGCTAATGTGTATTCAGAAAAATCGGAAGGATGCGCAAGGGCTCCGTTCCCCGGCCGGGTGCATCAATTGCGCGCCACGCACCGAAGAAGGGAGGAGAGCGTTGCGCGCGGTGCAACGATGCGTTTTTTTCGAACATTATTTCTCATTACGCAATTTTACCTTTCTGCATATGAAATACCGGCAAAGCCTTGCTGCTCGGTCATCTGAGACGGGTGTGACATTTTGACGACAGTGTTTTTTTTCCATTCGTCGCAGCAACGACCTTGAGCTATTCTCCATTTCGCAACAATCAAACAACTTGTTCGCGTGGAGAAACCATGAAAAGAATCGCTTTGTCGACGCTCTCGCTCGCATTAATTGGTGCCGCTGGTGCCGCACACGCGCAAAGCAGCGTAACCCTGTACGGCATCATCGATACGTCGCTCACGTATGTGAACCATGTTAACGGAAGCAATAAACAGTGGTCGATTAGCAACACCAACTCCGGCGACCTGTCCGGCTCTCGCTGGGGCTTAAAAGGTCAGGAAGACCTGGGCGGTGGCTTGGCGGCGATTTTCCAGTTGGAAAATGGCTTTGACCCGGGCAACGGCAAGTTGAATCAGGGCAACCGTGAATTTGGCCGTCAAGCTTACGTCGGTTTGCAAAGCAGCCAGTACGGTACGGTGAGCCTTGGCCGTCAATACGACCCGCTCGTCGATCTCGTGCAAGGCATCACCGCAGACAACTACTTCGGCAGCCTCTTTGCTACACCTGGAGACGTCGACAACTACGACAACAGCTCGCGCGTGAATAACGCTGTCCGATATCTGTCGCCCAATTTCGGCGGCTTGCAGATCGAAGGCATGTATGCGTTCGGCGGCGTTGCAGGCTCGACGGGTTCCGGGCAGACCTGGTCGCTCGCCGCAGCTTATACCAAGGGCCCGCTCGCAATTGCCGGCGGGTACTTTGTTGCGGATAACGCCAACACGGGCGCATTGCGCTCAGCAGGCTGGTCGCCCACTTCCACTTCGGATGGCCCGTTCGACGGTGATGTAATCAACTCGGGGTTCCAATCCGCCAAGTCGATCAACATCGCCCGCATCGCGGCACAGTACACGATTGGCGCATTCACGGTCGGCGCCGGATACAGCAATTCGCAATACAAGGCGGATGGCTACTCGTTGTTCGGTTCGACCGAGAAGTTCAATACGGGCCAAGCCTTCGTCAATTATCAAGCTGCATCTGCGCTGCTTCTCGGCCTCGGCTACAGCTACATGAAGGCAAGCGGCGAGACGTCGGCAACCTATAACCAAATCTCGGCAGGCGCCGATTACTCGTTGTCCAAGCGCACGGATATCTATCTGGTCGGTGCATGGCAACGCGCGAACGGCCAGACGCTTGTTCAGAACGGCACCACCACCTCCGTTGAAAGTGCGGTCGCGTCGGTCGGCTCGTACGGCTACAACGGCACAAACACTCAGGCTATCGTCAGCCTGGGCCTGCGCCACAAGTTCTAATGCCGTAAGCAGTACTAACGTCTAAGCCGCAAACAAACCAGCCGAAGGCTACGCCTTCGGCTGGTTTTTTTTATCGGGTGGCGGAGCCACAGCCCGGCAAGCCTATTGAAATACTTCTGAAAGGTTTTCGACTCCCGGCGTTCATCTATGCGTGGTTGAATACGCCCGCTTCTCCATGCCAACCACCGCGTAGCCCTCCTTCGTCGAATCGAGATCCGCCCGAGCGGTTCCGATATGCCTTTTACAGGTGCTGCGGTTAATTACAAATCGGGATCCCTTAATGCTTCAGCGTCCTATAGCAGCACTTGTTTCGCTCACAGCCGTCGCGGTTGCATCGACGGTAGCGTGGAGCGCCAACGAAGATCATGGCAGCAACCGCTCGGACCCGCATCCGAAAACGATCCATACCGCGACCCCCATCAAACACGTGGTCGTCATCTTCGGCGAGAATGTGTCCTACGATCATTACTTCGCAACATACCCCCACGCGACGAACCCGCCCGGGGAACCTGCGTTTGTGCCCGCCATCGGCACCCCGAGCACAAACGGCTTGTCGGACGCATTGCTGACGCACAATCCGAACGCCACGAATCCAACCAACGGCACGGGGGCAACAAACCCGTTCCGCCTCGACCGCTCGCAAGCGGGCACGGCCGACCAGAACCATGCATATACCGCCGAGCAGCAGGGGTACGACGGCGGCGCAGCGGACCTCTTCCCGAAATACACGGGCAGGGGCTCGAGCGGCGGCGCCGGCGCATTCGGCACGAGCGGCCAGGTGATGGGCTATTACGACGGCAACACCGTCACGGCACTTTGGAACTACGCGCAGCACTTCGCGATGAGCGATAACGCGTACACGTCGACATATGGCCCGTCCACGCCGGGCGCACTCGAGATCGTAGCCGGCCAGACCAACGGCATGAAGCCGGTCTTGACGACCAAGCAGCCGTCGGCACCTGGGTCCTACTATGTCAATGACGGTCAAGGCGGATTCACGATGATCAACGATGTCGATCCCGCCTACGATCTGTGCTCGAGCAAGACCAATGCGGTGCAGATGACGGGCAAGAACATCGGCGACCTGCTGAACGCACGCAACATCTCGTGGGGCGGATTCATGGCGGGCTTTAACCTCTCGAGCGTGAACAGCAACGGCACGACCGGATGTGCGCGCAGCACATTGTCGACAGTTGTCGGCGCAGCGCCGGCCGATTACATTGCGCATCACAACTGGTTCCAGTACTACGCATCCACGTCCAACCCGCAGCACCTGCGTCCAAGCTCGCTGAAGGCCATCGGGCACACGTACGAAATGAACGGCAGGACGCTCGATCCGGCCAATCACGAATACGACGCCGACGACTTCTTCGATGCTGTGCGCGCCGGAAATTTCCCCTCGGTCAGCTTTCTGAAAGCACCCGCGTTTGAGGACGGACATGCGGGCTATTCGGATCCGCTCGACGAGCAGGCTTTCGTCGTCAAGGTGCTCAACTTTCTGCAGCAGCAGAAGGAGTGGCGAGACACCGCCGTCATCGTGACCTGGGACGATTCCGATGGCTGGTACGACCACGCCTACACATCGCCCACGAGCGCCTCCTTCGATTCGGTCGCCGATCAGCTGAACGGAGCCGGATTCTGCGGCACAGGCACAGCCCCCGAAGGGTTGAACGGCAAGCCTGTCAACGGCCGTTGCGGCCCCGGCACCCGTATCCCGTTCCTCGTCATCTCGCCGTGGGCCAAGCACAACTACGTCGACCACACCGCGATCGACCAAGCGTCGGTTGTGCGGTTCATCGAAGACAATTGGCTCGACGGGACACGCATTGGCGGCGGCTCGTTCGACGCACAGGCGGGCAGCCTCATGAACATGTTCGAATTCAACGGCCGAGGCGGCGACGCTCAGGGCAACTCCGCCAAGCTGTATCTCGAGCCGAACTCGGGTACTCCCATCGAAACGGCTCCGAGCATCTGACGCCTAACTTACCTGCATCAACCTGCAAGCGCTCCGTACGTACACGGCCCGGCTATTGCCGGGCTGTGGCAGTCTTCTCATCGATCGGTCAACGGGCCCATCGGATGATTGGTCGCAAGCGGCGAGCCCCCTTCTCTCTATAAGATGCAATCGCAAGACTACGATCGAAGCACAAAACGACCCTGCGCGACTTCGGCGGGGACGTTACACGCGCGCGCACGTGCGTCGCTCGTGACAGCGTTTGCCGCTTTGAGTGTCGGGCTTTGCGCTTGGATGCATGCGCAAGCGCAAAACACTGGGCGAAACGACCTGCCGGGATCCCCCCCGGAGACAGCCACACCAGACGGCTGGAATCCGCACCCCGTCCATCTGCAACGCTCGCCAACGGCGCCTTTGAGCGCAATGGCGCAACTTGGCAAGCGAATCTTCTTTGATCCCACATTGTCGGCTTCGGGCCATATGTCATGCGCGTCATGCCACAGCCCACAGCGCGCGTATGGACCGCCGGACGCGCTGCCGGTGCAGTTCGGCGGCCCCTCGTTGCAGCTTCAGGGCGGAAGGCCTCCGCCTTCGTTGCAATACTTGTACCGCCAACCGAATTTCAGCATCGGCCCCGACCAAGCGGAAACGGATACGCCGGACGCCATCACTCAAGCTGCGACGCAGGCCATCGGCACATCCCGCACCCAAAAGACCGCCGGCGTCACGCCGAGCGCACCCGCACTGGTACCGCAGGGAGGCCTTTTCTGGGATGGCCGCGCCGATACGCTGCAACAACAGGCCTACGGCCCGCTTTTGGACCCCGTAGAAATGGCCAATCAAAGCGTTGACGAAGTCGCCGCCAAACTTGAGCACAGCGCTTACAGGGCGCTCGTCATTCAACTCTTCGGGCCGGGTATCTTCCAGAACCGACAGATGTTGCTGTCCGAGGCGATGTTTGCCGTGGCGCGCTATCAGGTGGAGGAAACGTCGTTCCATCCCTATACCAGCAAATACGACTACTGGCTCGAAGGAAAAACGCGCCTGACGCAAGCAGAGCTACGCGGGCTAAAAATTTTCAACGATCCGCAAAGGGCGAACTGCGCCGGTTGCCATCTCTCACAGCCCGGCGCAGACGGTCAACCTCCGATGTTCACGGACTATCAATACGAAGCGCTTGGCATACCGCGCAATCGGCAGATCGTGGCGAACCGCAATCCGCACTTCTTCGATATGGGCCTGTGCGGCCCCTATCGCACCGATCTCGCCGCGCAAACGCAATACTGCGGCATGTTCCTGACGCCCACGCTGCGCAATGTCGCCACGCGCCAAGCTTTCTTTCACAACGGGGTCTATCACACCCTGAAAGAAGCCATCGATTTTTATAATCTGCGCGACATCGATCCCGCGAAGATCTATCCACGCGATGCACACGGCCATGTGAAACAGTACAACGATCTGCCCGCAAAGTACCAGGCGAACATCGACAGGCAAGACGCACCGTTCGATCGCAAGTTCGGCGAGACGCCGGCGCTTTCGCAAGCCGACATCATTGATCTGATTGCTTTCTTAAAGACATTGAGCGATGGTTATCGCCCCGAAACAGTGGCACGTTGACGCGTTTTTGCACTTGTCAAAGTGTTGAGCGGTGCGGTGCTAGGATAAAAAAACCCCGCGGGCCTTGCAGCTCGCGGGGTTCTGACGGCGAAACGCTATATACCGTCAGCTGCGCCGTTTATGCCGAAGCAGCGTCTTTCAGCTTCTTGAGTGCTCGTGCTTTGATGCGCACACTGGCGGGCTTCGCCGGGAACCAGCGCTCTTCGCCCGTGAACGGGTCTTTGCCGAAGCGTTTCTTCTTCGCCGGAACCGCTTGCACCACAATCTTCAAAAGGCCCGAGAGCGTGAACTCGCCAGCGCCCTTCTTGTGCACGGCGCCGAGGATGGTGTCCTCGAGCGCGGCCAGCACAGCCTTGACGGATTTCGGCTCGATAGCGGCACGCTCTGCCAGATGCGCAGCCAGCGAGGCCTTCGTGAAGGTGTCCTTGATCGGCGCGCTCGCGCCAGACGCCTTCACGGCGACCTTCTTAGCCGCGACCTTCTTAACCGCAACCTTTTTAACCGCAACCTTCTTCGCGGGCACTTTCTTCGCAGCTGCTTTCTTCGCCGGTGCGGGCGCAGCCTTTTTCGCAACCTTCTTTGCGGAAGTCGACATGTTTCTCCTACCTGTTGGTCGTTGAACGCTGGAAGCACGCGCCGATGCGCGCTGCTTCAACGCCGGATTCTACAAGCGCCGCGCATTTTCATGCATCTTTTTATGCGCTAAAGCGCAAATTGGAACGCTTTCCAGCGGAAAATTCTGCGCCCACAGACTCTATGGATGCGTGGAACCATGCTTTCTCGATAAGGACGGTTCCTTTTGAAGACGCAAACGAGCGAGTTCCGCATGGTTAGTCCGAGTCTCGACGAACCCGCGATCGGGTTGATCAAGGCATCCCGAAGGCCGGATCGCTCATGCTGCTACGCCCCGTTTCGACGTGGCCTGCCAGCGTTCTTTCAAACGAGGCATCCATGTCGACAGTCACACGCAGGTCGTACCACCCGTGGAACGCTCGTAGATCGAAATACGCGTCGACGATTTTCCCACCCGCCACTTTGCGTTCGATTCGAGCCCCGTCATATGCGTTGACCACAGCGAACATGCACGCCGCCGAACCGAGGTTTGTCAGGCGCAGGCCGATGCAACCGTTCGCCAGATCATAGGCCTCTGTTACTTCGGGCACCGCCGTGCCGGGGCCCCACCAATGTTGAGTCACAGCCTTGCCTTTGAATCCGCGCAGGAAGCCGTTCGGGCCATAAACCGTGTAACCGTAGGTATCGTCCTGCTGCAACGCGAACTCGTCTGCAAGGCGCCGTTTCGCTTCAACGGTATAGGCGCGCGGCGCGTCGCCGCTCGCGGGCCGGTAGACGCTAAACGCAGCCCCCGCGTCTCCTCTGTTGACGAATTCCAGACGAAGGACACGCTGCTCGCGCAGTGCTCGCCCGTGTACGAAAAGTTCGTAAGGCAGCGCACGCGCCGGACGTACGCCGGGCTCCTGATTCGGTTTTGTTTGAGCGAGCGGCGGTAACGCAAAATAACTAAAATGCCGTTGCTGATCGAACGGTGCATAGTCCGCCGTGCTCGGCAGCGTCGGAACCTCGGCGTTTGGATTCGTGAAGTCGAATGCGCGCGTGAGATCGCCGCATACCGCGCGACGCCACGACGTGATATTCGTTTCGCGCAAGTCGTGGCGATGCCCGAAACGCCGTTCGATGAAGCGGATGATCGACGTATGGTCGAACGTCTCGGAACAGACCCAGCCGCCCTTCGACCACGGCGACACGACAATCATCGGCACGCGCGGGCCCAACCCGTACGGGCCGGTCACCTTATTCGGCGCGCCGCCGAAATATTCGTTCGTCGTGTCGACCGTGGATCGCCCCGTCGCATCGGACCAGGGTGCGAAAGGGGGCGCCACGGGGTCGAAGAAACCGTCGTTCTCGTCGTAGGTGATAAAAACGGCCGTCTTGCTCCATACCGCCGGATTCGACGTAAGCACCTGAAGTACCTGATCGATGTACCAGGCGCCGTAGTTCGCCGGCCAGTTCGGGTGCTCGGAGTAGGCCTCTGGCGCCACGATCCACGATACCTGCGGCAACGTTCCGTTTTCCACGTCGGCCTTCAGCACATCGAAATAACCGCCGCTCACAGCGACGTTCGTGCCCGTACGGGCATTATCGTAGAGCGGATTGCCCGGCTGCGCATCGCGGTATTGATTGAAAAAGAGCAGCGAGTTGTCACCGTAGTTGCCGATATACGGATTCTGCGTCCAGCCCCACGAGCCCTTGGCATCCAGACCCGTGCCGATATCCTGATACACCTTCCACGAAACCCCTGCTGCTTGCAGAACCTCTGGATACGTCTTCCAGGAATAGCCGGCTTCCGCATTGTCTACGACGGGACCGCCTCCGTTGCCGTCATTGCCGATGCAGCCGGTCCACATGTAGTACCGATTGGGATCGGTCGGCATCATGCCCGAGCAGTGGTACGCGTCGCAAATCGTAAAGGCGTCGGCAAGCTGGTAATGAAACGGAATATCGTCGCGTGTCATGTAGGCCATCGACGTTGGACCTTTGGCCACTATCCATTGATCGTATCGGCCACCGTTCCACGCCCAGTGCGTCGTCGTCCAATCATGCAGCATGCCTTGTATGAACTGCATGCCGAGGTTCGATGCGTTCGGGCGAAACGGCAGAACCGAACCAATTCCCGCAACGAGCGGCTGATACCAGACGGGCCTGCCGTTGGGCAGCAAGATGGCATGGCGGTCACCATATCCGCGTACGCCGCGCAGCGTGCCGAAGTAATGGTCGAAAGACCGGTTCTCCTGCATGAAGATGACAATGTGTTCAACATCGTCGATGCTGCGCGTCGCATCGTTGGCGGGAATCGCGAGCGCATTGCGAATGCCCGGTGGTACGGCGCCCATCGCGGCAGCGGCGCCAGCAGCCAAAGCGGCCGCGTGGAGAAAGTCACGGCGGGTGGTCATTGTCATGGTCGATTTGTCGGCAAGGAGCTGGGCTGATCGATGGAGTCGTTATGGACGAATCGCACACGCACATCAATGTCGTGAGAGCGCATTAGAGAAGGGAATCGGGAAAGGGAACAGCGCCGTGATCGCATTCGGCACGCGAACAAGTTCGAGGTGGCGCACCACCTTCGACGTCAATCCGTCGAGTGCGCGATGTAATTGCGCAGGTACTCGCCGAACGAAGGGCCGATTTCCGGATGCCGAAGTGCGAATTCAACGGTTGCCTTCATGTAGCCTAGCTTGCAGCCGCAGTCGAAGCGCGTGCCGCAGTACCTATGCGCAAGCACCTGCTCTTCGGCGAGCAGCAAATGCAGCGCATCGGTCAGCTGCAGTTCTTCTCCCGCTGATTCGAGCTTTCGCAAGTGCGCAAAAATGCTCGGCATCAGCACATAGCGTCCGACCACAGCCAGGTTCGACGGCGCATCATCCGGAGCCGGCTTCTCAACGATGCCCGAAAGCTTGAAGATGTCCTCCTCCCATTCGTGGCCTTCCACGACACCGTATGAACGCGTGTCTTCTCGCGCCAGGGCTTCGACGCCGACCACCGAGCTTTGATAGTGATTGAACACTTCGATCATCTGCTTGATGACGGGCACATTGCCATCGAGCAAATCGTCGGCAAGGATCACGGCGAACGGATTGTCGGCGACAAGTCTTTCCGCGCACAGAACCGCATGGCCCAAACCACGCGCGGCAGGCTGACGCACATAAAAAAAATCGACGTGACCTGGCTTGATGTTGCGTACGACATCGAGCAGCTTGTCCTCGCCGCGGGCCTCGAGTTCCGCCTCAATTTCGCGCGATGTATCGAAGTGATCCTCAATGGCGCGCTTACTGCGGCCCGTTACGAAGATCAACTCCGTGATTCCGGCCGCCATTGCCTCCTCCACCGCATATTGAATCAGCGGCTTGTCGACGATTGGCAGCATCTCCTTGGGGCTCGCCTTTGTGGCGGGCAAGAACCGCGTGCCCAAGCCCGCCACAGGGAACACCGCTTTTGTGACCCTAAGCATCATTCTCCCCTTTACTTGAGAAACGCTGTGCGAAGCGCGACTCAAGAACTTTCAAGGCATTTCAGAAACGCGGCATTCCCGTCGACCACTTGTGAGATTGGACCGTCGCATTATTAATTGAAGATCTCGCAAGCGCAGCCTATCGATACGGATAGTCCAATCGTACTTCCGGCTTTTCATGGCCGCGCAGGTCAGCCCACCAAATGGCGGCGGCAGGCGTGCGCACGGCAATGACAAAAGCGATCAAGCCACATGTCCCGGCAGGCAGTGAAGCAAGCGCTTCATCGCTCATCCGCTCCGCGCTGGATTGACACGCAGCAACAGCGTGCAGACGATGCCGCGCAAAGAAGGCGACGTAAGCATTGACCATGAGAAGTTCGCGCAGGCAAGGCACGCCGCCACGGCCACAAGCGTCGAGAGATTCGTCAGCACATGCGCGAGGTATGCGCTTGCGCCAAGAAATGTCAAGTGCCCGAGCATATCGAGAACGATCGGCCGCGCGCGAATTGACGACAAATGAAGCAGCACGCCGTAATCGACGAGCGAACGCAGCACTACAACGGCCGCGGCGCCGGTGAGGCCGAAGTGCGTGATGCCGAAGACGAGAACTCCCCCGAAAAATGGCAGCTGGACGATGCCGATCCACGCCGCGCGCGCCGGGGCAATTTGAGACTGGATCAGCAGGCGCGTAATGCCCGCCTGCCCGACCAGCCAAACGCTGACGATCAGAATCCGGCCCACGTTTACCGAGGCAGCGGCAAGATCGATGCCGATCCACACCCTGAGAAACGGCCCGAGCGCCAGCATTGCGACGATCATGACCGGCGTGAAAACGCCGTTCAAAAATTCTAAAGCGTGCCTGACCAGCGCGTCGGCGTGATCGCGTTCCATCGCAGACAGACGGGGAAACAGCGTACGCACCAGCGCGTTCGGCAGCATATTTAGCCGCGTCACCAAGTTTTGCGGCACTGCGTAATAAGTCACGAATCGCGCACCGAGCCCCGCACCGAGCAGCACGCGGTCGAGCGAATCGCCGATCATGGTCACCGTGCTGGCAACGACCATCCATCCTCCGAAGCGAAACAAATTCTTCGCCACACTGCGACGCGGCATACGCACTCGATCAATGCCGAGCACACGCATACCGGCGCGCGCTAGAAGGAGCGCCGTGGTGCCGCGCGCGAGCACCGCGGCCGCAAGCACATTCGATAACGTCGGCGCAATTAGCCATGCCGCGCCGAGCGGCAACAGCTGAAAAAGGAACATGCCGAACGCCTGATTTGCGTTATAGATCCCGAAACGCTCGGCGCCGTTGATGGCCCCCGCGCAAACCCATGCAACGTTGGCAATTGGAATCGCCAAGGCAAACCACGGCAGCGCATGACAGACCTCCTCGCGCAGCGCGGGTGCCACATGCGAGAAATAAACCGTGTAGACGTATCCGCCGGCATAGATCAGCAATCCCCCTGCGGCGCCAGTAGCAAGGTTGAGCCACAGCGCGCTCCAGAAGACGAGTTCGCTCTGCTCGCCATCGTGGGCCGCGCGTGCCTTTGAAATGTGGTTTTGCGCTGCCACGCCCATGCCGAGATCGAGCACGCCAAAATACCCGATGAATGTCCACACCAGGCTCACGACGCCGTACCGTTCCACGCCGAGCAGTTTGATATAAGCCGGCACGGTCACGAGCGAAACGAGTGCCGGCAGGATCAACCCGAACAAGTTGATCGCGACGTTTTTGAGCATGCCCTTGTCCATCGAATGCCTTGTCGTCAGCCGTTGCCCGCCGTGTGAACGTCACCCCTGGTCATTCCACGATTGGCCGATCTCCGCCATCCGTACTTTGTCCGTCGTCCGCTCCCAACGACGTGCTCATTCGCTTTTATCGTAATGCACAATTATTCCCAATAAAGGCCAAATAATTTTTAAAAAAGCGATTTCGAATAATCGATGTCGTCGGGGCTCGCTCTTATTCTTTCATCAAGCTCGTGTAACCAAACCCGTTCTTGATCTATTTTTCCTGGCTGAGGGCTGGGGCCGAGGGCTGAGGGCTGAGGCTGAGGCCGAGGCCGAGGCTGAGGCTGAGGGCTGAGG
>JAXDQB010000077.1:0-7990 GCA_034668065.1 Paraburkholderia sp. | reverse complement strand
GCAACGGCTCGGCCGCCGCCATGTCGGGCTGTGCAATTCATCTTTTTTCGGCGAATCGTTCGATGCAGGATCGCTTCTTCTATAGCGCGGACGGTGAGCTGCTGATCGTGCCGCAGCTCGGGCGCCTTGCGATTGCCACAGAGCTGGGACGGCTCGACGTCGAGCCATGCGAAATCGCCGTGGTTCCGCGTGGCATTCGCTTTACGGTTGCGCTGCCCGATTCGCAGGCGCGCGGCTATGTCTGCGAGAACTTCGGGGCGCTGCTGCGCTTGCCCGATCTTGGACCGATCGGCTCAAACGGTCTCGCCAATCCGCGTGATTTCCTCACGCCGCACGCGACCTATGAGGATCGCGAGGGCAATTTCGAGCTCATTGCGAAGCTTGACGGTCTGCTCTGGCGGGCCGACATCGACCATTCGCCGCTCGATGTCGTCGCCTGGCACGGCAACTATGTGCCCTACAAGTACGACCTGCGGCGCTTCAACACGATCGGCTCAGTCAGCTTCGACCATCCGGATCCGTCGATCTTCCTTGTCCTGCAGGCACAAAGCGATACGCCCGGCGTCGATACTGTCGATTTCGTAATTTTTCCGCCACGCTGGCTGGCGGGCGAGGATACGTTCCGGCCGCCCTGGTTTCATCGCAATGTGGCGCGCGAATTCATGGGCCTCGTGCATGGCGTCTACGATGCGAAAGCCGAGGGCTTTCTGCCCGGCGGTGCCAGCCTGCACAACTGCATGTCGGGGCACGGCCCGGATGCCGAAACATTCGAAAGGGCTTCGGCGGGCGACACCACCCAGCCGCAGAAGGTGGCGGACACGCTAGCCTTCATGTTCGAGACGCGCACGCTGTTGCGGCCGACGCGCTTCGCGCTTGAAAGCCCCCAACTGCAGGCGCGGTACTTCGAATGCTGGCAGGGGCTCGCGAAGCACTTCGATGCGAAGCGGCGATGAGCGCGGGCAGTCGGGGCATTTCAGCCGAGCGCGAGGAGCATCGCGCCAGCCGCGACGAGGGCACCCGACCACAGCCAATCGAAGTTGACCCAGCCTCGCCGCAGAATGCCTAGCCCGACATATTCGTAGGCGGCGAACGCGAGTGCCGCACTTGTCGCGGATGCCGCGACCGTGTGCACGAGCGTGGCTGCCAGGGCAGGTCCGATCGGCCCCAGCGGCCCTATCGTTTCGGCGGCGCCCTGACCGCCAGCGGCGCAGAGCGCTGCAAGGGCCGGGATCAGCATCAGACCGGCGCCGTGCAACGTGGCGGTGGCCGCCGACCAGAGTGCAAGGCCGACGAAGCCGGCTGTCATGCCGATGGGCAGGCGATGGCGATGGCCATAGAGATGGTGATAAATCCCCCACGCGATCAGCAGGACGCCAAGCGCCAATTGCAGATGAGCGGCCTTGGCGAGCGCTTCGAGCGTGAGCGCCGACGAGGTGACGACGAACACCGACGCCGCGTGACCGAGCGCGAGCGGCGGCAGCGCGGCGAAGAGGGCGCCGCGGCTGCCGCGCTGGAGCCCGAGCGCCGTCGCGAAGAGCCACCCCATCGCGGGGTTGACGCCATGAAAGACGCCGCTGCCGATAATGGCGGCCCAACTCGTCGCAAGCGGCGCCACGTCGAGCGGCAGGCTCATGACGGTAGGTTGGACATGGCCGGATCAGGGATAGCAGTATGAATCCGACGACGCATCGCCTCCTTCCAGCCGGATTTGATGCGGGCGATGCGTGCCCGGCCAATCGAGGTAGAACGCTTGATCGAGCTTCAAGCCGCCGCCCGGCGCGGCGTCGAGCTTGACCATCCAGCCGTCGATACCGTCGGGATAGAACTGGTCGTCGATGGCCCCGTAAAGCGAGTTGGTGAAATAGACGCGTTGGCCGTCGCGGCTCACCTCGACCATTTGCGGGCCGCCGTTGAGCGGCCGGCCGTCGGCGCGCGGGTGAGTCGCGCGCGCGGCGATGCCGCCGATGCGCACGCAACCGACGAGCTCCGGCCGTTGCGGATCGGACACGTCATAGCGGCGGATGTCGCCCGTGCCCCAGCAGGCGGCATAGAGGTATCGGTCGTCGAGCGAGAGAGCGATGTCGGTGACAAGCGGCGGTACCGCGCCGAAGCCTTTGAGCAAGGGCGGCAGCAGGTTGGGATCGGCGGGTTCGGCCGGAATCTCGATGATCTTGCGCGCGGCCCACTGGTCGCCCTCCCGGTACCAGGTCCAGATCGATGCCGAGAGGTCTTTGAGACTGATAACCGAATTGACGAAGCCGTATGCTTTGGTCGGATCATGTGCAGGCCGCAGTTCGAAGACGAGTTGGTTCTCCGCGCCGAAGTCGAGCGTCTGCCGGTGCTTGCGCGTGTTCATGTCCCAGAAATGCAGCCGATGGCCGTATTTTCCGCCAAGCAGGACTTCAGGCACGAGACCGTTTTCGAAGGTGGCGGGCAGGCCCCATTCGCTGGAAACCAGCGTATCGAAGCCGAGATGCCACCAGGCATCGTAGGCGAGTTCCTGCGGTCCGCGATCGATCTCCCACTGGCCGCGAATGTCGAACGTCTCGTGATCCATCAAAAGGATTCCGCCCGGCGCTTCACCTTCTGCGTTTGCGAGGGCGGTGACGTAAATGCCTTGCGGCCCGCAGTGGACCGTATGCGGGCGGGTATAGCCGGACTTGCGTGCGAGTTCTTCTCCTTCGATCACGCGCACGATTGTCGGTTTGCGTGGGTCGGGTTTCGTATCGAGAATATGAATTCGCGAAGAACGAAGCCCGGGCACGACGAGGTAGCGCCGCTCGGTATGCGGATGCGGAGCGTTCGGGCAAAGGCAGGAGCTGCAGGCGTTCCAGCCGAAGTGATGCAACTCGTCGCCGATATTCGGCATTGGAACGCGATGGATGATGCTGCCGTAATGCTGCGAGCCGGGATCGACATCGACCACCGCCATTTCGTCGGGCAGTTTTCGGGATGGATCGAAGCTCGCGACGTACGCGACTTTTTCTTCGGGTGCTTCGGCGGCAAGGCGTGCGGAAGGATAAAACGTAGGATCGGGTTTCCAGGACGACATGGCCTCTTCCTTTCAGGAGCCGTCAGAGGCGTCTATCGTAGGAGGCCGGAAGCGGAAAAGGCAAGGAAGTGAAAGGGATTAGGTAGTAACGCCTATCGCTTTATGCGTTTTCGCTGCTGCCGGTCTTGCCCTCGCAATGCTGCCTGGTTTGTTTGGGTGCCGCTAAGGATGTCCGGCCCGCCCGGTGCCGCGCGCGAGACCCACATCGCGGCTTGTGGAGATCGCGCGGAAGGAAGCGTTCTTTTGCCGAAGCTGCAAGTTCCAAGTTGCAACTTGTTGTTATCGATAACCGCAGTCTGGCTTTTCTGCGACGACATAAAGGAAGATTGCGGCGTGGGTGCTCCAACGGGCTAACCACGGGTGCTGGGCAACCATTTCCGCTGTCGGTCGCGGCTCAATAAGGCGCGTCAGGCGAAATCCCGCCTCAACCAAGCCGTCTACATACGTCTCCAGCCGACGAGGAAAGCGCGGTATTTCAAATTTCGCGAAGCGTTCCGCGTCGGGATCCTTGCTGAAGCGTCGGCAGTCGACGAAGGGGCGCTCGTCAAAATAGTGACTGACGACAAGCTCGGCATCTTCGCCATCCTGGTCCTTGAGCCAGCGAATGCCGGGGGTGACGAAGCACGGGTGTAGAACGCTGAAAATGAAGGGGGAGCCAGGTTTCAGAAGCCGGTATGTCTCTTTCACGGTAGCCGAATAGTTCGAGCTATCCATTAACGACATCGTCGAGACAGCGGCTGTGAAGCGACTATCGGGAAACGAAGTATGTGACGTGTAAGAGGCAACTTCGTAGGTGATTCCCAGCGGTTCGCGCTCCTCCTCGGCGCAGGCCAGACTGATCATCTCCTGCGAAATATCGATGCCGGTCATTCGTGCGCCGCGAAGCGCCAGGAGTCGCGTATTTGTCCCTTCGCCACAGCCAAGATCAACAACTTTTCTCTGCCCGCGAGGTCAGGCAATATTGCGAGGAAGCTTGGGGTGTTGAATGCTTCGCGATATAGATCCACGCCCGCTCGCACGCGATCCGCCCACAATTGCGCATTCTGGTCCCACGCTTTGCGTACGTTCGTGTCGTCAAATGTCATAGCCAAGGGGCTTTCCAAACTGGTTTTTAGTCTCGCGTTCCAAGTGCAATACCTGCGGCAATACCTGCGATGAGGCAGGGTGTTGCGATGGAAAAGAACTACAGTTTAGCGAATCGCGCAGTTGCGCCAGACACTCGCGGCATCACCCAGTGCGCCGCCGGAATGTTACCGTCAAAGCGCTGTGGCCGCCGAGTCTCTGCGGGCATGCCGCAAATAGAGGCTGGCGCAGAGCGCGGCTGCCGCCGCGGCCGCGAACGCCGCGACCAGGAAAACGGACGGGTAGCCGAACGAGCCGGCGACGTAGCCCGCAAGCGGCCCCATCACGCCGAGTGAAAGATCGAAGAATACGGAGTAGGCGGAGAGCGCTGCGCCGCGGCTGGCCGCAGGCACCAAATCAACGGCCTCGACGCCGAGCGACGGGAAGACGAGCGCGAAGCCGAAGCCGGTAAGCCCCGCACCGACGAGTGCGGCGTGCGGCGCTTGTGCGAGCCACAGCAGCAACAGGCCGACGCACTCGACCGACAGCGACACGACGGCCACGCGAAATCCGCCATACGTCCTGATCGCATTGGCGAAAATGAGCCGGGAGCCGACAAAGAGCGTGCCGAAGAGCGTCAGCGCCAGCGCAGCGCCATGCCAGCCGCGCGCCGCGTAATAGAGCGCGATGAACGTTGCGATCGAGCCGAAGCCGGCCGTGGCGAGCGCAAGGCCGACGCCGTGCGGCAATACCCGAATGAACACGCTTGCGTAGCCCATGCGCTCGCCATGCACGAGCGGCACCGGCGCCGTGCGGCGCGCAAGCGCATAGCCGAAGCCGGCGAGCGCCATCGTGACTGCGCCGAGCGTCCACGGGCCAAATGCATGGGCGAGGAGCGCACCGGCCGGGGCGCCGATCGCAACCGCACCGTAGTTTGCGATGCCGTTCCACGACATCACGCGCGTGCTGTGCTCGGTGCCGACGCGCCCGATGCCCCACAGAATCGCGGCGGTGCCGACCAAGCTCTCGCCGAAGCCGAGCACGAGACGCGCAAGCACGAGGATCGCGAGGCTGAGCGCGGGCCACCGCGCGCAGGCAACCGATACGAGCAGCAGCGCACCGCTCGCGCCGCAGGCGGCAAGCCCGGTGAGCACTGTGTGCTGCGCGCCGCGCATGTCGGCACTGCGGCCCGCGTGTGCACGCGAGGCGAGCGTCGCGGCGTACTGCACGCTGATGGCCGCGCCTGCGAGCACAGAGCCGAATCCCAACTCGCTGTTGACGAAGCCAGGCAGCACGGCCAGCGGAATGCCGATGATCAGGTAGCAAATGAACGTGAAGACGACGACGGAAATGATTCGCTTGGTCGTGGCGGCGCCGGATGGGGTTGCAATGGGAGCGGAAGGGGCGGACATGGATCGCAAAACGAAGGCAGGGAGGAGGCGGCGCCGGCTGGCGCGCAAAGGCGGCAGTTTCCCATGGAACCGGGTTTCTCGCAGTGCAGGAGGAACGATCGGAGACACCCGAGGGACGCCTCAGAGGGATGCCTAGAAAGTCCCGGGAAGTGTCCAACTGCGCGCCTGGGAACCGCTCGGCACGCCGCACGCATATGAGCTAAGGTGACGGCTCATGTGCCTCGCCACGTCAAAGGAACAAGGAACCGTCACCATGAGCCGCCTTTTTGAGACGCTGTCCATCGGGCAGCTGGATCTGCCCAACCGCATCGTAATCGCCCCGATGTGCCAATACTCGGCCGAAGCCGGATCGGCGACCGACTGGCACATGATCCACCTTGGGCACCTCGCGCTATCGGGCGCTGGCCTGCTGATTCTCGAAGCCACCGCCGTGTCGCCGGAGGGCCGCATCACCCCGGCCGACCTCGGCCTTTATTGCGACGAAAACGAGGCGGCGCTCGCCCGCGTGCTAAAGGCTGCACGCGCCTATTCGCCGATCCCCGTGGCCATCCAGCTCGGGCACGCGGGCCGTAAGGCGTCGAGCCAAGTGCCCTGGGAAGGCGGTGCGCAAATACCCCCGCACGCGCCAGAGGGCTGGAGAACCGTGGCGCCCTCGGCGGTGCCGCACGCCAAGGAAGAGGAGCCCCCCATTGCGCTCGACCGCGCGGGCCTCGACAAGGTGTGCAGCGATTTCGTCGCCGCGGCGACGCGTGCGGCCCGGCTTGGCATCGACGGCATCGAATTGCATGCCGCGCACGGCTATCTGCTGCATCAGTTTCTCTCGCCGATCGCAAACCATCGCGAGGACGAATACGGAGGCAGCCTCGAAAACCGCATGCGCTTTCCGCTCGAAGTATTCGATGCGGTGCGCGCCGCCTTTCCGGCCGACAAACCCGTCTGGGCGCGAATTTCGGCGACGGACTGGGTGCCGGGCGGGTGGGACATCGAAGGCACGGTGGCGTTGTCGTTGGCGTTGAAAGCTCGAGGTTGTGCGGCAATTCACGTGACGACGGGTGGCGTCTCGCCGCAGCAGGCCATCAAGCTCAGCCCAGGCTATCAGGTTCCTTACGCGCAGCGCGTCAAGGCCGAGGTGGGCTTGCCGACGATCGCGGTCGGCCTCATCACCGAACCGGAGCAGGCCGAGGCCATCATCGCGAACAACGAGGCCGACGCGGTTTCGCTCGCTCGTGCGATGCTCTACGATCCGCGCTGGCCGTGGCATGCCGCGGCCACGCTCGGCGCCGCGGTTTATGCGCCGAAGCAATACTGGCGCTCGCAGCCGCGCGAGTTCAAGGATCTTTTCATCGGGGCGAGTTTCGGGCAGCGCTAGCCCGCATCAGTGGCGCAGGGCGGGGGCGCGCGGGAATCCTGTACCATCGGCGAGCCGACGCTTGGCATTGACCGTAAATCCGCCTGAGATTTCCGACCACCGCCCACGCCCGATGAAGCAGCCGACCCACGCCCGCCCAAGACGTACTCCGCGCCTCGTCGCCCGCTTCGTTGCGGTCTCCTGGCGCGACCTCGCAGTCTCGTTCGGACCGATCCTGGCCGCCTCGGCGGTGGCGATCTGGGTTGCGATTCGCCTCATTCAACCCGCTCCCCCCAGCACGCTGACGATTACGGCCGGGCCGCCCGGCAGCACGTTTTGGAACGCCGCCGAGCGCTACAAGCAGATCCTTGCGCGCAACGGCATCACGCTCAAGGTGTTGGCCTCCGAAGGATCGCTGCAGAACTTGCAGCGCTTGTCCGATCCGTCGAGCCATGTCGACGTCGGCTTCGTGCAAGGCGGGTTGCTGTCAATTGCTGCTTCGGCCGGCGGCGCATCCGGCGCGGCGGCGTCAAACGCAGCAGCAACATCGACAACATCGGCAAGCGAATCGTCGCCATCGCCCACAGCCGTCGCCAACCCGGCCGCGGTGCCTGACGGCATCGTCTCACTCGGCAGCGTGGCCTACGTGCCGCTCGTCGTCTTCTACAACGGCTCGCGACGCACGCTTCTCTCTGAGTTCGCCGGCAAGCGGCTCGCAATCGGTCCCGAGGGCAGCGGTGCGCGCGCACTCGCACTTGTGCTGCTGAAGGCGAACGGCATCGTGCCGGGCGGTTCGACAACGCTCTTGCCGCTGACAGGGGAGGAGGCGGCGCGCGCGCTGAAAGCGGGCAGCATCGATGCAGCTTTCTTTTCCGGCGACTCCGCTCAACTGCCCGTAATGGTTGCGCTCACCCGCACGCGTGGCGTCCGGTTTTTCTCGTTCGCTCAAGCGCAAGCCTACGCGCGCCGCTTCCCGTATCTGACCGATGTGGCGCTCCCGATGGGCGCGTTTGATCTTGGCAAGAACCTGCCGCCCGAGACGGTGCATACGCTTTCGTCGACGGCGGACCTGATCGCGCGCGATACGCTGCACCCGGCGCTCTCGGATTTGCTCAT
>JAXDQB010000076.1:0-4358 GCA_034668065.1 Paraburkholderia sp. | reverse complement strand
TGGGCGGATATAAAAAGGCGGATGCAATGCACATTGGCCTGCGCACAGGCCGCTCGTTGCGGCGCGAAGTTTTGGCAAATCGGAAGCGCCCGGTACGCGCTACAATGCGCCCGAATTGACCGAAGGCAGGGGCCAATCGGTTGGATTTCAAAATGTCACCGCAACGCTTATACAGCATATGAACGCACACAGCGATAGCAGCCAAGTCTCGGGAGCTGTTGAATGGGTTTCCCGGCTGGTGGAAATCGAGACGGTCAGCCGGAACTCGAACCTGGGACTGATCGAGACGGTTCGAGACTTTCTCCAGCGACATGGTCTTGAGAGCCACCTTACCTATGACGCGCGCAAGAGTAAGGCTAACTTGTTTGCGACGATTCCCGCTGCGAACGGGCGGGTGGACGGCGGGATTTTGTTCTCGGGCCATACGGACGTGGTTCCGGTGGATGGCCAGGACTGGCACACCGACCCGTTCCGCGCGGTGATCAAAGACGACCGTCTTTACGGACGGGGCAGCGCCGATATGAAAGGGTACCTTGGCGTCTTGCTTGCCCTTGTGCCCGAACTTGCTAATGCGCACCTCACGGACCCGGTTCACCTTGCATTCTCGTTTGACGAGGAAGTGGGTTGTCTCGGCGTGCCTCTTCTCCTTGCGGACATGCGGGAACGCGGGATCCGCCCGACAGGCTGTATCGTGGGCGAGCCAACCTCCATGCGCCCGGTTATTGCCCACAAGGGTTTGAATCACTATCGTTGCTGCGTGGTGGGGCGCTCTGTGCATTCGTCGTTGGCTCCATCGGGCGTCAATGCGATTGAATACGCCGCTCGCATCATCTGCTTCATTCGCGACCTGGCGGATGAGTTTCGCCGCACGGGACCTTTTGACGAGGATTTCGACGTGCCGTACACCACGGCGCAAACCGGGCTGGTGAGGGGCGGTGTTGCTTTGAATACAGTGCCCAACGAGTGCCAGTTCGATTTCGAACTCCGGGATTTGCCCGGCACTGACGTAGGCCGACTGGTGCGCAGCATCGAGGCTTATGGCGCTGAGCTTCAAGCGCAGATGAAAGCGGTATTCGACGGAGCAAGCGTGTCATTCTCCTGCCTCGGGGCGGCGCCCTCGCTTTCCGAAGTCGAATCGTCGTCGATCGTCGAACTCGCCAGGGCGCTCACGCGCGATGCAGTCCGTCGCAAGGTCGCGTACGGCACGGAAGGGGGTTACTTCTCGAAGGCCGGGGTACCTACGGTGGTTTGCGGACCCGGCAACATCGAGCAGGCGCACCGTCCTAATGAGTTTGTCGAACTCGCACAATTGCAAAAATGCGAGGCTTTCCTCAGGAGCGCGACGCTGTTGACCGCTTAGGATGGCATCGGCACCTTGGCGTTTGCCTCCCATCATCGCAGAGGCTTCGCGGGGGCTCGAGGAGGCTCAAGGGCCTCACACCGGCCCCTCAACTTAGCCGGGCATTTCACTCGTCAATTGCACCTGTATGTCGTGCGCGAGATCGAGCAGCGCCCCGCGGTCGATTCCGCTCGAAACCGCGTAGCCGAATTTGCCGTCCACCCAATAAAAGACATTTACGGGGCCGTCACGGTAGAGCTTGAATGCGGTTGTATCCGCGCTTTGCGTTCTCCGCGATATGCAGAGCGTTACACGTTCTCCCTTGGCGTCACGGTACATGAACATGGCCATCGTGCCGTGATCGTCATGCAGCAGGCGCCCGCCCATCAATTCATAGCCGCTTTGCGCAAGCAAGGGCGGATGGATGTCGGTGCCAAGCTTGTTCGTCAGCCACTGCACGAAATCCCGCTCGTGCGTTGTGCGCAGCTCCAAGGGACGATCGACGGCAGGCATATAGACGACGTGCGCGAATGCCGCCCGGCGTGCGAATGCGTCCGTGCTGTCTAAGCCGACGGTACGTGTATTTGCAGTGCTGGCCAGTTGCGCCGGCGCATCGTGGCGCATTTGCATGCCGGTGCCCATACCGATACCGATGCCGATACCGATACCGATACCGAGCACAAGCGCGGCTGCAAGGCCGGCGAAGCGCGGCCAATTGGCCGCGGCGCGGGATGTTCGACGTATCGTATTCGGCCGCAGACGTTCGGGTACGGGTTGCGCAAGTACACGGTCGTAATGCTCATGGAAAAGCGCGTTCTGCGAAAAGTAATCGTTGACTCTCGCGGCAAGGGCCGGGTCGCGCTCGATCGCGTGCCCGATTCGCTCACGCGCATCGTCCGGCAGCGTTCCATCGACGTACGCGTGGATTTCCTCTTCACTGAATGAGGTCGGATTGCCGATCATCGCACCACCCTGAGTTTTGCGACGGGCTGCACGCCCGCCATTAAATTTCTCAAGCGCTCGCGGCCCCGTGAGAGCCGCGACATCACTGTCCCTACGGGAACGCCCAGCGTCAAGGCGACGTCCGCATAGCTCATTTCCTCGAGGCCGACGAGCAGCAAGACTTCGCGCTGTTCGTCGGGCAGCCTTTGCAAAGCGTAGTCAAGGTCGCGCATCTCGAGGGAGCGGGTCTGTCCGGCCGGCACGGCGAACTCGCTCTCGGCAATGTTCTCGTCATCCACCGAAACGTGCAGGGCGCGCACGGAGGCTTTGCGCGTCTGATTGGCGAACACGTTGTGCATGATCGTGAAGAGCCACGCTCGCAGATCCGTTCCTGCTTCGAAAAGCCCTGTCCGCGAAAGGGCTCGCTCGAGCGTGTCCTGCACCAGATCGTCGGCGAGTTCCTGGTTACGGAGCAGGGCTCTCGCGTACCGCCGCAGACGCGGTATGTGATCCATCAACTCATCGCGAATGTCCATTGCTCATATTAATCAGGTATTCGACAGGTTACGAACTCGATAGTCCGCCCGTAATATTCGGGCTAACACAGATGGAACGCGTTTATTCCCGCCAGCAACGCGCTGTGCACGCATCATCGATTCAGCGGGCGCTAAGGCGAATCGAGGTGCAAGCAGTTCCAGGAATCGAGCGACGAGCGGTGCAGTGACGTCGCCGGCGTGGCGCGATGGTTCGCATCCTGCACGTTGTCCTGCATTCGCGTGCCCTTCGATGCGCAACGCCTCCGTGAATCATGCCGTTGCCGTGCATCGCTTCCTACTTAGAGAATCTTCGCGTTCGAGCTTGCCAATGTAACGGTGGTGGCAGGCTCAGCTTCGCCGGATAAAGGTGCGAGCACATAGCCGGCATCGCGCCATGCATCAAGGCCACCGCGCAACGGCAGCACGTCCGTGAAACCCGCGCGGATCAATAGCGTGGCCATCAATGCCGCCGAGACTTCATTTGGGCACGAGCAGTAGAAGACAAATTTTTGATCGCGACGGTGCGCGGCAATGATGCCGTCGATATCCTGCTCATCGGCGAAACGTGCGCCCGGAATGAAGTACGGGTCGAGCTTGCGATTCGCGTCTGAGCGGACGTCGAAGACGACCGGCGATTCGCCATCCCTCATCAATCGGTACAGTTCGTCGACATCCATGCGGGCCAGTGCCAACTGGCGCATGAGCGCACGGCGGCGTACCCAGCGCCATCCGGCATAGAGCATGACGAGTGCACCGACGACGACGGCCGTGGCACGGCCGAGCCGTTGCGCGCCCTGCAGCAAGACGTCAATCTGGGGTGCAAGCAGCACGCCCGCAAAAAGGCTGAGTCCTGCCCACAGCGCCGCGCCGATGCTGTCGTGAGTGAGGAACGTGCGATAACGCGCACCCACGGCGCCAGCCATCGGCACGGAGACGATCGATAGGCCCGGTACGAGTTTCGCGAAGGTGAGCACGCGCACCCCCCAGCGCCCGAAGAACCGCTCGGTTTGCTTCACGCAGGTATCGCGTGAAAGGGACAGTTTGCAGACCGTGTGCAACGTGACGGTGCCGTAGAGGCGACCGGCATAGAACCAGACGGTGTCGCCGATGAGCGTGCCGAAAATCGCAAGAAGCAGCACCGTTGCGAGATCGCTGCCGATCGAGAGTGGATGAAGCGCCGCCAATGCGCCGAACACGACGAGCGTCGGCATCGCCGGCACGGGCAAGCCCAGCGACGCGGCCAGAGCGTTGACAAATACTAGGGTCGCACCGTAACGGGCGACAAGATCTTGAAGCATCGGCGAGTTCCTGAGAAAACACTTTCGACCGTGGCTGGGCTCGCCACATTATGCTGCGATACACCGCAACATGCCGCGAGCCGCGCCTGGAAGCAGGACCGCGCTCGTGCTTTTTCGCGAACGCAACGAAAAAGCACCTAGCCGCAAAAGGCTGCGCGGCGAAGCACCGCCCGTTATCCGGCAGTGGAGGTCGCGATGACGAGCGCGCGGCTGAGCGGCGCCCGCAATACGAAGATCAGCCGA